>CAZNTS010000144.1:0-15664 GCA_964576045.1 uncultured Nitrospiraceae bacterium
TGACATCTATTTCCTTAGCGTCAAGTCCGTCGAAAATGCGAACCCTATCGCTCACCCCAGCATCCTCATCTCAAGCAATCACCTAAGCAAAACCCCCTCACACTAATTTAAGGAACAAAGGAAAGATGAGTCCGCCTCAGCGATCCCTCCTATCTGTCACATTCGCCGAGCACAATGTCAACAGTCCCGATATTTGCGATGACATCAGCGATCAACGAACCCTCGCACAGTCTCGGAATGACCGATGCATGGACAAAAGAGGGCGATCTCACCCTCATCCTGTAGGGCTTTCCGGTCCCATCACTCACGAAGTAAAGCCCCAACTCGCCCTTCGGAACCTCCACAGCAGAGTAGACCTCACCTTCTGGAGCGGCCATCGGGCCCTTTGTGATAAGAATGAAATGATGAATCATCGATTCCATGCTCTTTAAGACATTATCCTTTGGAGGCAGAGTCAGTTTTGGTGCATCAGGAGCCATTATCGGCCCCACGGGGAGCTGCTCGATGCACTGCCTGATAATCCGGTTCGACTGCCTGAACTCTTCCATCCTGCAGCGATAACGGTCATACACATCTCCAACCTTGCCGACCGGCACATCGAACTCCACCTTATCATAGGCGTCATAAGGGGAATATTTTCTCACATCATAGGGAACACCGGAGCCTCTCAGGGTCGGGCCGGAAAGCCCCCAGTTCACGGCTTCATCCGCCTCTATCACTCCAATTCCCTTTGTCCTTTTAAGCCATATCCTGTTTTGATCGATAAGGGTCTCATACTCTTCAACTCTCTTCGGGAATTCCTCTGTGAATTGATAGAGGCTGTCAAGAAACTCCTGGGACACGTCGTTTCTAACACCTCCTACCCTCGCATAGCTGGTGGTGAGTCGCGCCCCGCAGAGCATCTCGAAAAGATCCAACATCCATTCCCTCTCTCTAAATGAATAAAGGAACACGGTCATTGCGCCGATGTCCAGGGCATGGGTACCCAGCCAAAGTATATGGCTGCTTATCCTCGACATTTCTGCTGTCATAGTCCTTATATACTGTGCCCGCTCTGGCGCCTCAATCCCGAACAGTCTTTCCACAGCAAGACAGTAAGCCTGGTTGTTGGCCATGGCCGCGATGTAGTCAAGCCTGTCAGTGAGGGGCAGGGCGGTGAGATACGTCCTGTTTTCTCCGAGCTTCTCGACGCCCCTGTGCAGATACCCCACATGCGGCGTGCACTTTATTACAGTTTCGCCGTCAAGGGCAAGGACGAGTCTCAACACTCCGTGGGTCGCGGGGTGCTGCGGCCCCATGTTTATCGTCAGTTCTTTTGTCTTTAATTCGGCAGCGCCTCTTTCCATCCTATAACTCGTAAGCCTTGTTCTTCTCGGAAAGGTCAAGGATATCCTTGTATCCTTGCCATTCCTTGGCACCCAGATTGCTCGACAGAGGATAGTCTTTCCTGAGCGGGTATCCCTCCCAATCCTCAGGCATTAGTATCCTCCTGAGATCGGGATGTCCTTTGAACTGGATCCCGAACATATCGTAACACTCTCGCTCATGCCAGTTCGCCCCGTCCCATATGCCAACCACGCTGTCGATGACAGGGTCATCCTCGGGAACCTCTGCCCGTATCCTAATCATATGGCGGTGACTGATTGAGTATAGTTGATACACCACTTCAAATCTCGGTTCCTTTCTGCCAAGGTAGTCTACCCCGCAGATGTCCCGCAGGTAACTGAAGCACAGCTCAGGGGTGTCATGAAGGTATTCCATAATATCCTTCAGGCGTTCCTTCTTTATGATTACGGATACCTGGCCACGAAATTCCCGAATCTCCTTCACTTCTGAGGGGAAACGCTCACGCATCCCTTCTGCAATGGCCTGAGCGATGAGTTTCGGTTCCGTCACTTGCCTATCTCCATCTGCTCCACTTGAAATGTTCTCCCCTTATCTTGTCCTGGAGCTTGATAAGCCCATCCATCAAGGCCTCCGGCCTAGGAGGACACCCGGGGATGTATACGTCCACAGGAAGAAAGCTATCAACGCCCTGGACCGTACTATAGGTATCATAGATGCCTCCCGAACATGCGCAGCTTCCCATGGCTATCACATACCGCGGCTCAGGCATCTGGTCATAAACTCTCCGGATAACAGGAACCATTTTCTTGGTCACTGTGCCTGCGATGATCACCACGTCAGACTGCCTCGGTGAGCCTCTGAAAATAATCCCGAACCTGTCAAGGTCGTAATGCGCAGACCCCGATGTCATCATCTCTATTGCGCAGCACGCCAGCCCAAAGGCCATGGGCCACATGGAAGAAATCCTTCCCCAGTTCACGACCTTGTCAATGCTTGTGATGATGGCATTGGCAGCCGGGATCACTTTTACTCCTTCTTCAACTTCAACCATCGCAGTGGCGCCGTCTATGATCATAGTATCTTCACCTTCCTCAAGGAGTAAGCAGCAAGAAGCAGGGACGTAACTGCATGCCCACATAGTGTCTTGTCTTAGTCAGTCCCATCTGAATGCTTCCTTTCTCCACGCATACACGTAGCCCGCCACTAGTATTGTTACGAACAGCATCATCTCAACAAACGCGTAAAGTCCTATCTGATCAAAAACAATTGCCCAGGGATAAAGGAAGATAGCTTCCACATCGAAAATAACGAAGAGCATGGCTATTATATAAAACCTGACTGAAAACCTGTACCTAGGTTCACCCACAGGGGGGTTTCCCGACTCATAAGGTACAAGTTTTTCCTGGTACGGCCTCCTTGGCCTCAGTATAACGCCCGCAGCCAGAGTACCGAAACCAAAAGCCAAGACAATCACCATGAAGATGACTATCGGCAGATATTCTTCTGGTAAGAATGCGCTTGGCATAAAACGCCCTATTTTATACCTAAAGGAGCGGACAGAGTCAAGAGAAAAATATTACAAGAAAAATTTCAAGACTCTTTCATGCACAAAATTTTCCGGAATTTTGTGATAGAATTGTCAATGATCCGCAAATCTCTGAACTCCCTTGCAGGCAAACTCATTATCGCAGTAGGGACTCTCATCACGCTTGGCAGTATCCTGTTCGGCTTCACATTCATGCGTTATGAAGAAAGTATCATGATGAACAATCTTATGAGTTACGCCTCCTCCACAGCAGACCTTGTGAAGAAGGCAGTCAACTATTATATGCTCACCTCACACCGGGAAGCGATAGAACAGACGGTGCAGGTAATTGGTTCTAGTGCTGAGATCAGGGACATCTCGATCTTTGATATGAGTGGCCGGATCGTCTATTCCTCACAAAAATCTCAGGTGAGCCGCACTATGGACAAGACGTCCGCCACATGTCGGAGTTGCCACCCGGGAAACGGGACACCACTCACAGCAGTTCCCGAATCGAAGAACTGGACCATCACCGCTGATCCCTCGGGTAACAAGATACTGAAATTTGTCATTCCCATCTATAATGAATCTTCCTGTTCTACCGCGCCCTGTCACTATCATCAGAAAGAAAAACAGATTCTTGGCGTTCTCGAGACAAATTTCAGCACTGCCACAGTCGATGCAGTCATGAAGAAAAACAGGATTGGCACGATTTTTTTTGGAGGACTTTTCATAGTGATGATCTCCTCTTCACTCTGCGTAATCCTTTACAAATTCGTTTCAAAACCGGTCTCTTTGCTGGACGAGGGGATGCATAAGCTCGCGAAAGGCGAACTAGACCACGTTATTGAAATCCACTCTAAGGATGAAATGGGTCTCCTCGCCAATACCTTTAACACCATGGCCAGTGATATAAAGAGATATAAGGACAATATGGAAAACTGGACCAAGGCATTGGAAGAGGAGATCCAGAAAAAGACTTCGGAAATCATGAAGGCCCACGACCAGCTGATAAATGCCGAGAAGCTTGCCTCTCTGGGCAGGATGGCAGCAGGTGTCGCCCACGAACTGAACAGCCCGCTCACGGGTATCGTCACTTTCGCTCACCTCATGAAAAAACGCGTCCCGCCTGATAATACACAGGACATCGAAGACCTAGAGGTCATCATCGAACAAACAGAGAGATGCTCCAAAATAGTCAAGGGCCTCCTCGGGTTCTCCCGGAAAACAACCGCGGAGAAAGTCTTTGCTAACATCAATTCCCTGACAGAGAACACCATATCCATGGTACGAAACCAAGCTAAGTTCCACAATATCAAATTCAGCCTGAATTTTGATGAGTCCATTCCCCCGATACCGACCGACCCGAACCAGATGCAACAAGTATTCATCAATCTCCTAATCAACGCAGCCGACGCAATGAACGAAAGGGGGCAGATCACGGTGGCGACCCGGGTGAGTTTTGATACCGCAACCGGGAAAAAACATGTCGAGATAGAGTTCACCGATACTGGCCCAGGCATACCCGAAGAACATCTCGGCAGGGTATTCGAGCCATTCTTCACCACGAAGCCCGTAGGTAAAGGGACTGGGCTTGGGCTCGCAGTGAGTTACGGGATAATCAAAAAACACGGCGGGAATATCTTCGTCCGGAGTGAGACTGGGAAAGGGGCAAGCTTCTTCGTGAGGCTTCCTGTGGAGAGCGATATCACGGGCGAAACATAGAAAAATACTTTGCCAAACTGAGAGCACACTCAGAACTCATTCGCTCAATAAATAGAAAGAAGGTGAACATATGACACTTGCAAAGATTATAGAGATACTGGAAGGAGAGGTCGTGCTCAACACAGGTGACCCGAACACGGAAATTACATCAGTCTGCAGCTCGGACCTCATGAGCGATCTCCTCCATTTTTCGAGTGAGCCCAAGTCCCTTCTCATCACCGGGCTTAATAATACACAAGTAGTAAGAACGGCGGAGATTGCGGATATCAAAGCAGTAGTCTTTGTTCTTGACAAAAGGCCCGACAGAGAAACAGTGGAAATGGCAAGGGAGAAAGGGATAACCCTCCTTGTTACACGACTGTCACGGTTCACCGCCTGCGGAAGGCTATACGCCGCCGGCCTAGGCAGCTGTACCGGGGTAAACCGATAATGACGCAGGAAAGACATATAGAAGGCAGCTTTCACCTTACGGGTGGAGATTTTACTAACGCGGGTGCGGCTTCTAGCGAACTGAAATCTGTACTCGCCAGTCTGAGCATTACACAGGAGGTCGTTAGAAGGGCAGCCATCGCTACTTTCGAAGCCGAGATGAATGTCATCATTCATGCCGTTGCTGGGGTAATGTATTACTTGATCACTAACGATTTCATAAAGGTTGTCCTGAACGACATGGGTCCCGGCATCCCTGATATTGAGCAGGCGATGCAGGAAGGTTACTCCACCGCTCCCGACTGGATTAGGGAAATGGGATGGGGCGCTGGAATGGGGTTGCCTAACATGAAAAAGAACTCTGACGAATTCAAGGTGGATTCGGTTGTCGGGGAGGGCACCGCCGTTGAGATAATCATAAGAATCAAGGAGGGCAAAACACAGTGAACATTCGGGATGTTGTGGAGCCATTATCATTGCAGGTAAAAACAACAAAGGGGGATCTCGAGCGCACCATTACCGGTTGTTATATCAGCGACCTTCTTTCGGACGTCATGGCCAACGCCAAGGAAGGAGAGGTCTGGATAACTCTCCAGACGCATCCCAATATCGTGGCAGTCGCGGCACTTAAGAATCTAAGCGGTATCATCATCACCAACAAAAGGACACCCGAGGAAGAGACGATGAGGAAGGCTGAAGACGAGCGCATCGTTATCGCGGTAAGCCCGCTGTCCACATTCGAAGCTGGAGGTATCCTCTACAAGATGCTTCAATGCTAAAGCCCTTCTTTGCAGACCTGCACATGCATACGTGCCTTTCTCCTTGCGCAGAAATCGATATGAACCCCCGAGAGATCGTCAGCGTTTCCTTGGCGAAAGGACTGGATATTATCGCGATCACGGACCACAATTCCGCGGAGAATGTAGAAGCGACAAAGAGAGCAGCCAAGGGAACAGGTCTCGAGGTTTTGGCTGGGATGGAAATCTCCTCTTCCGAAGAGGTTCACGTTCTCGCTCTCTTTGAGTCCCCTGAAACCGCCCGGGTCCTGCAGGAGATGGTGCAGGAGAACCTTCCTTCCGGTGAAAATGATGAGAGACTATACGGACATCAAATAGTGGTGAACGAGTTTAACGAAGTGATGGGTTTCAATAAGAGATTGCTTATTGCCGCAACAAATCTCGGCGTTCACATAATAGTGGACCGTATCAGGTCCCTTGGCGGTATCTCAATTGCCAGCCACGTCGACAAAGAGGCATTCAGTATACTTTCACAGCTCGGTTTTATCCCCGATGACCTAACATTCGACGCCATCGAAATGTCGCCGAGAGTACGGAGGAGCGAAGCGGAAACGGCGTTCAAAGAACTAAAGAGATTTCCTTGGGTCTCTTTTTCGGATGCGCATTATGTGAGCGACATAGGGAGGAGAGTTACGACCTTCATCCTACGGGAAGCAACCTTGTCCGAGATGAAAAGGGCTCTCAGCAGGTCAGACGGAAGGAACCTGTTCTGGGATTGACTGTGGAAGACTTTTCGCTGCACATCCTTGACTTGGTTGAAAACTCTGTGGATGCAGGTGCAACGGAGGTGGAGATAACTGTGGCGGAGGATTCTGTAAATGATTTTCTGAGCCTTGAGATAAGCGACAACGGCAGAGGAATGGACGCGGAGACTATCAAGACAGCTACCGATCCGTTTTTCACCACAAAGACGGTAAGGAAGGTGGGACTCGGGCTGCCCTTCCTGAAACAGGCGGCAGAGGAGTGCGATGGCCACTTTTCCCTGGTCTCGGAAAAGGGGAAAGGCACTGCGGTATCGGCGTCTTTCAAGCGCAGTCACATCGACAGGAAGCCCTTGGGGGACATCGGTGCAACCATAATCGTACTCATAGCTGGCAACCCCGGGCTCGACATTATCTTCACTTATAAGAGAGATGACTATTCGTATTACCTGAACACTAGGGAAATCAGGGAAGATCTCGAGAAGATACCGATAAATTCACCCGAGGTACTGAAGCTCATAAAGGACAACATCTCCGAAGGGATAAAAGGATGAAACGTGTTCGGGAGGGCAGGCAAAAGGGGTTAATAGAAAAACCTTGAATCCCCACGCCTTATAGTGTATTTTAGATTTGGCTCCGGGAGGCTATCGAATGAGTAAACCGAGAATCCTTGTGATCGATGATGAGGAAATCGTCAGAATCAGCTGCAGAAAATGCCTGACACCCGAGGGATATGAGGTTGATGTTGCCGCAAACGGCGCGGACGGCCTGAAACTGACAAGGAAGCATCATTACGACCTCATCCTCACCGACCTCAAGATGCCCGACATGGACGGCATGGAATTCCTGATGACAATGCGGGAAGCCCAGCGGGAGGCAAAGGTAATCATGATCACCGGCTATAGCACTGTGGAGCATGCAGAAGAGGCTACACGCCTCGGCGCATATAATTATATCGAAAAACCTTTCACCCCGGATACGCTTATTGCTGCGGTCGGAGAGGCGCTTCAGGATAGAACAAAATCGTGAGGTTTCTTCTTTGCCCGGGGATTGCGTTTCCACATACTTTGCGCGTGCCGTGGTGCTGGAATGCTTGATTAAGGAGAAAACATTTTTTTATTATAGAACTCAGGAGGGTGAAGAGGTATGGCTGGCAGAATTCTGGTAGTTGATGATGAACCTGTAGTTCGCAGGAGTTGTGAACGCATCCTGACCCCCGAAGGCTACGCCGTAGAGAGCGCATCAAACGGCAACGAAGCCATCGGCAAACTCGGCAAGGATGGATACGACCTCGTTATCACTGACCTCAAGATGCCTGACATCGACGGTATCGAACTTATCCGGTGGATAAGGAACTCAAAACCTGATACAGGTATCGTGGTCATCACCGGCTACCCTTCCCAGGAGAGCATCAAGGAAGCCCTCAGTTTAAGAATACTGGATTATCTGCCCAAGCCTTTTTCCCCAGCACTGCTTATCGAGATAACCCAACGGGCCCTCGAATACAAGAAAGCTGGCGAGATCTCAGAAGTCGTTCCAGCCGAAGAGTATACGACAGACATGGCAAAGGAGCTGGATTCCGTCCTAAGAAAGTACCGAAAGAAGCCGGGAAGTCTTATCCCGGTGCTTCAGGAAGCGCAGGAACTTATCGGTTATCTTCCTCCATCAGTACAACGCCACATTGCCAAGGGGTTGAAGCTGCCTGTAAGTGAAGTTCACGGCGTTGTATCGTTCTACTCTTTCTTTACGATGAAGCCAAAAGGGAAACACAATATCCGCGTGTGCCTGGGGACTGCATGCTACGTGAAGGGCGCGGAGGAAATTGTTAAGAAACTGAGCGAGGGGCTCGCCATAAGCGTGGGAGGAATAACAGAGGACAAGAGATTCTCTCTTGAAACCGTGCGCTGCCTCGGCGCGTGTGGTCTCGCGCCTGTGGTCGTAATAGACAAAGACACTCATGGTTCAGTAAATGCGGTAAAGGTTCGTGAATTATTGAAAGTGTATGAATAGGAGGCGGAAATGGCGCGATTGACGATAGAGGATCTTAAAAAGATAAAGGAAAATCACAAGGCGATGCTCACTCTCAGGGAAGGAGGGTATAGGGCAAAGGTCACCGTCCACATGGGTACCTGCGGAATTGCAGCAGGCGCCAGGAAAGTGATGGAGGCATTGCTCGATGAGATCAACACGCACAACAGGACTGACGTGATCGTGACAACCTCGGGATGCGCGGGTCTTTGCAGCAAAGAGCCTATGGCCACCGTAGAGATTATCAATGAAGCGCCGGTGAAATACGTGCAGCTCAACGAAGAGAAGATTAGAAAGATATTCAAGGAGCATGTGCTGAACAACCAGATCGTTCAGGATTGCGCCCTTGTCATGGGCAGTGAAACGGCATACTAGAGATTGCGATGTATCAAGATGTATCATAAATGTGATGCGTAATGAGTTGAAGACTTTTTTACAAGGTACGTCAGTCAAGCCTTACGCCTCACACCATGCTGATTACGGTTTCTAGAGGAGGAAAGATGGAAAAGTACCGTGCCAGTGTCATGTTGTGTGGAGGCACTGGATGTATCGCCGGCGGCAGTTTAAAGATCAAGAACGCCCTTGACCAGGAGCTTAAGAATAGAGGTCTCCAGAACGAGATCAATGTAGTCCTCACCGGCTGCAATGGCTTTTGCGCGGAAGGTCCCGTCATGACAGTATATCCCGAAGACATCTTCTACGAGAAGGTAAAGGTTGATGATGTCCCCTTCGTCGTAGATGAACACTTCATAAAGGGAAGGCCTATCGAGAAGCTCATGTACAAAGAGCCCGTAAAGAAGCAGCCCATCCCTCTCATGAAGGAGATCCCCTTCTTCAGCCTACAGGTGCTCAGGGCCCTGAGGAATAAGGGGCTCATCGACGCCGAGAAGATAGAAGAGTATATCGCCAGGGACGGATATCAGGCCGCAGCAAAGGCGTTGACCGAGGTGACTTCCGGACAGGTCATAGACGAGGTGAAGAGGTCGGGACTCCGGGGAAGGGGCGGCGCCGGATTCCCCACCGGGATGAAATGGGAACTTTGTGCAAGGGTGAAAGGGGATCAGAAATTCATCCTTTGTAACGGTGACGAAGGAGACCCTGGCGCGTTCATGGACAGGAGCATAATGGAAGCCGACCCCCATGTCGTTCTTGAGGGAATGATCATCGGCGCAAAGGCGATAGGAGCTAATAAGGGTTATATTTACGTGAGAGCGGAATACCCGCTGGCAGTGCACAGACTGCAACTAGCCATATCACAGGCCAAAGAATACGGGCTTCTGGGGGATAATATCCTCGGCACAGGATTTAACCTTGATATCGAGATTTACCAGGGCGCAGGAGCATTTGTGTGCGGCGAAGAAACGGCCCTTATGAGGTCCATTGAGGGAAAACGCGGGATGCCAAGGCCGAGGCCGCCGTTCCCCGCCCAGAAGGGGCTCTGGGACAAACCTTCGGTGCTGAACAACGTCGAAACATATGCAAACATCCCCCAGATCATACTGAATGGTGCAGACTGGTACAGGAGCCTCGGCACTGAGAAGTCGACCGGCACCAAGGTCTTTGCCCTTAGCGGCGCTATAAGCAACATCGGATTGATCGAGGTGCCTATGGGCATACCCTTAAAAAAGATTATTTACGACATCGGTGGCGGAGTGCCCAACAAGAGAAAATTCAAGGCTGTCCAGCTTGGAGGGCCTTCGGGAGGTTGCATTCCCGAGCATCTCCTTGATACGCCGGTAACCTACGAGGACATAGTTCAAACCGGGGCAATCGTCGGTTCGGGCGGTATGGTCGTGATGAACGACTTGAACTGTATGGTGAGTGTGGCTAAGTTTTTTCTCGAGTTCACCGCCGAAGAGTCGTGCGGGAAGTGTCCGCCCTGCAGAATCGGCACGACAGTAATGCTCGACCTTCTGACCAAGATTACCGAGGGCAAGGGTAAAGCAGGAGATATTGAGCTTCTCCAGGATATGTCTCTTGACATAATCTCTACTTCACTGTGCGGATTGGGACAGACCGCACCTAACCCTGTCCTGACGACGATAAAGTATTTCAGGTATGAGTACGAGTCCCACATAAACGAGAAATGGTGCAAGACTGGTGTCTGCAAAGACATCTGCACGTTCTATATCGATGAAGAGAAATGCAAGGCCTGCGGCATGTGCAAGAGGGCCTGCCCGCAGAAGGCCATCACGGGGGAAAAGAAGGTACCTCACCACATCGACCAGGCCCTCTGCATCCAGTGCCGATCGTGCTACGAGGCGTGCAAGTTCGATTCGGTGAAGATCGGTCCCCTAAGTATGCGTGAGACCCTGAGGGACTTACCTGACCAAGAAGCGCTGAGGAACAAGCAGGTTGAGGCGCTTGCGGGGAAGGAGGAATAGGCGAAAATGATAGAACTTAAGATAAATGGGAAGAACATGAAGGTAGAACCTGGAAGCACAATCCTTCAGGCTGCTAAACAAAACGACATCTATATCCCAAACCTCTGCTACGATAAAAGGTTGAGACCGTATGGGGGATGCAGACTTTGCGTGGTGGAGGTAGAGGGACAAAAAAGGCTTTTCGCTGCGTGCTCCACTCCTGCGGAAAACGGCATGGTAGTGCATACGGAAACCCCTAAACTCCACAAGGCGCGGAAACTGGTCCTAGAACTCCTTCTGATACATCACCCCCTGGATTGCCCCATCTGCGACAAGGCCGGGGAGTGCCAACTCCAGGACCTTTCCTTCAGATATGGTCCTTCCGAGTCACGCTTTGTGGGAGAGAGAAAACATGAGCCAGAGAGTATCGCTGCTCCACTGGTGGAAAGAAACCCAAACAGGTGCATACTCTGCGGCAAGTGTGTGAGAGTGTGTTATGACCATCAGGGTGTAGGAGCCATAAACCTCCTCGGTAGGGGATTCAAATCAAAGATAAGTCCTGCATTTGAGGAAACCCTGGACTGTGAATTCTGCGGCCAGTGTATTGATGCATGCCCGGTAGGTGCCCTCGGTTCGAAGCCTTACAGATACAGATCGAGGGTATGGTTCATGGACGAGAAGGCGATTGCATGTCCGTATTGCGGGTGCGGTTGCACAACAAACCTCAGCCTCAGGGACGGCAGGATAATACGCGCAAGAGGAAAGCAGGGTGTCGGGATAAACGACGGGGATCTTTGCAGCAGGGGCAGGTTTGGTTTCGATTACATCTATTCGGACAACAGGCTCACGTCCCCCATGATAAGGAAAGACGGTAACCTAGTGTCGGCAACGTGGGAAGAGGCCCTTGAGTATGTCGCAGTAAGACTTAAGTCCATAAGAGAGAAAGACGGTCCTTCCGCCATAGGTGCCATCGGGTCACAGAGATGCACTATGGAAGACAATTACATGCTCCAGCGCTTCATGCGGGACGTAATCGGCACGGACAACATCGATTCAGCGGCCCACTTCGGATATGCAAAGGCGCAGAGGGCCTTTGAAAAGGCCTTTGGTATTGACCTTCCCCCAATCCTCTGGGATGCGCCCCTTAAGGCAGACTTTATTCTGGTTGTGGAGTCTGACATCACCTCTACTCTTCCTGTGTGGGGCCTTAATTTCATCAGAGCCAGGAACGAAGGCGCCGAACTTGTCGTGGCTGACCCAAAAGAAACAAAGCTCGCCAGGAACAGCTCTTCATGGCTTCAAATAAGACCTGGGTCAGGCGTCGCTCTTCTTAACGGGATTGCGAAGATCGTCCTCGACGAGAGACTTTATGATCTCGACGAAGAAGTCTCCATGGAAGACAAGAACTTGACGATACCTAACTACGACGCCCTTGCAGCGCGCCTCAAAGATTTCACTCCTGCATCTGTTTCGAAGCTTACAGGTCTCTCAGAGGACGAAATCGTACGCCTTGCAAGGTCATACGCCTCCGCCAAGAAAAGGCTCCTGGCCCTTACGTCCGGCGCGTCTGAGAACACAAAGGGGATGAACACCCTCCTAGCCGCTGCAAATCTCGTCCTCCTCACAGGGGACAGTCCGGATGTTATTCAGATACCGGCCGAGTTCTCAAACACGCTCGGTTTGTGGAAAGTCGGAGCGAGGCCTCTTTCTGACGGAAAAGACGCGTTTGAGATGCTTTACAATCCCGGCGCCGTGAAGGCCCTCTATTTGATGGGTGAGAACCCTCTCGTCACATGCAAGGACGTTACTACAGTGGAGAAAACCCTCAAAGGACTTGAGTTCTTTGTCGTTCAAGACATCATCCTAACAGATTCCGCGAGACTGGCGGATGTAGTCCTACCTGCCAGCAGTTGGGGAGAGAAAGAAGGCATGTTCATGTCGGCTACTGGTAATATCCAGATGATCCCGAAACTCCTTACGGAGACAGGACAGTCGATACCCGACTGGAAGATATTTAGAAACCTTGCGAGAATAATGAATAAGGACCTGGGAGAAAAGGACCTGGAAGGGATCAGGAATTCAATCGCTGAGCTCATCAAGAGAGAAGAACCGAGAGAAGGCGTCCGTTCTTTTAACCCTGTTGGCTATGAGATATCTGAAAGTCCAGATCCCGACTATCCGATGCTCCTTATCACGTCAAATCTATTGCAGCACTCGGGGGCTTTGTCAGTCCTATCTAAAAACCTTGGATCTGTTGTCTCAGATGCCTACCTCCAGATCAATCCGGATGATGCGAGAAAATACAAGATAAACGATGAAGGATATGTTAAAGTGACGTCACGGAGAGGCTCGGTGTACGTCAAGGCGATGCTCACCGACGAAATGCCCGAGGGGACGGTCTTTGTTCCCACGCATTTCCCCCATGCCAATGTTAACGCGCTCACACATCCCTCTCTGAACGGAGAAGCACCCATCGACGCCATCAAGATTGAGTTGGCATAACGGGGATATAGGCATTAGGTGATGCCAAGTGAAAGGGTTAGGAGTTTTGCCCAGATAGCATGCAGTTACTTGGTTCGCCGGTATCAACAATTTCCTTTTTTGTTTGACTGTCATAAAGATCTGGCTGTTTAGTAAGGAGGTTTGGGTTGTGGTTGTAATATGTCCCAAATGCAGAGTAAAACTGAAGGTCGCCGATGAAAAAATAGGTCCTGAAGGCACACGCTTCAAATGTCCAAAATGCAGCACTGTTCTCCTGGTAAAGAGACCCGTGCCTAGGATGAGACCCCTGGATGAGCGTGCGGTGCTTATCGCACACGAGGAACCTTCTGTATTGGAACGGTTGAAGGGGATCCTTTCTCAAGAAGGCTATAAAGTCATCACGGCTGCGGATGGCATTGCTGCAATGGTGAATGCAGCCAAGGAATTGCCATTTCTTGCCGTGCTTGGAGTTTCAATCCCAAAGATATACGGATTCGAGGTCTGCAGGCGCCTCAAGAGTAGGCCTGAGACCAAGGACATGAAAATAATTTTGATTCCTTCCGTTTATGATGAGAATAAGTACCGCAGGTCGCCCCAGTCCTTGCACGGTGCGGACGATTATATCGAGGAGTTTAGTATCGAAGAGATTCTTACCGAAAAGATCGCCGCATTGAGAAGAGCGGGGGAAGCGCCTCAAGGCCCATCTGTCGCAACTGAAAAGAGCCCTGAGGTTACCGCCAGAGCCGGACGACAAGCGGAAGGCGCGAGACAGCCGGTGGCCGAAGACAGGCCACGTGAGCAGGTAGTTCCGCCACGGCCAACAGAGGCCGATGAGGCTGTCGAAAAGGCGAAACGCCTCGCCAGAACAATACTCGCCGATATCTATCTTTACAGCAAAGCAAAGGTGGAAAGTTCAATAGCGAACGACACATTTCATAAGGTGTTCGCTTCTGAACTGAAGGAGGGGCTCAAGCTCTACGAAAACAGAATATCCCCTGAGGTTAAGAAATTAGGGGACTTTTACAAGGAAGCTATAGATAATTTTATAGATAAGAGAAAAAGAGAATTATCCTGATTTTTTTGGAAAAATCAAAAAAAAATCAGAAAAACCGAAAAAAAAGTCACTTTTCACAAATTCCAGCCTTATTGAGACCTTGCCATAAGAGACTTTAACCTATTATATTAGCACTCGTCCTGCACGAGTGCTAATAACAACTTTTTGGAAAGGAGAACTGTAATGAAGTTTAAACCGTTGAGAGACAGAGTATTGGTGAAATACTCCGAAGAGGCAGAAAGGACAGCCGGAGGTCTTTATATCCCTGATACGGCTAAGGAGAAACCGCAAAAAGGCGAGATTGTTGCCGTGGGTCCGGGCAGGGTCACAGACGATGGCAAGCTCCAGACAATCTCCGTGAAGATAGGGGATATTGTGCTCTTTGACAAGTATTCAGGATCAAAGGTCACTATGGATGATGTGGAGTACCTGATTATCAGGGAAGAAGATATCTTGGGAATCGTAGAGAAATAAAGGAGGCTATTAATGGCAAAGCAACTCTTATTCGATGAAGCAGCACAGAGATCGATACTTAGCGGTATCACAATTCTTTCCAACGCAGTCAAGGCAACACTCGGACCAAAGGGAAGAAATGCGATTTTAGACAAGAAATACGGTGCGCCTACAATTACCAAGGATGGTGTTACTGTTGCAAAAGAGATAGAGCTGAAGGACCCGTGGGAAAACATGGGCGCACAACTCGTGAGGGAGGTCGCTTCAAAGACTTCCGATGTAGCCGGTGACGGCACAACAACGGCGACCGTTCTTGCCCAAGCCATTTACCGTGAAGGCATCAAGAATGTTGTGGCCGGCGCAAATCCAATGGACTTGAAAAGAGGCATTGAGAAGGCAGTTGAGATCGTTCTCGAGGAACTGAAGAAATTCAGCAAGCCAGTGGTGGACAAGAAGGAAATCGCTCAAGTCGGCACTATCTCCGCCAACAATGATTTTTCCATAGGGGAGCTTATTGCTGAGGCGATGGACAAGGTGGGGAAGGACGGTGTAATAACCGTGGAAGAGGCAAAGAGCATGGCGACGACCTTAGATGTAGTAGAGGGCATGCAGTTTGACCGCGGCTATATTTCGCCATACTTCATCACGGATCCAGAAAGAATGGAGTGCAATCTCGAGGACGTGTTCATCCTGATCAACGAGAAGAAGATATCAAACATGAAGGATCTTCTTCCGATACTTGAGCAGACAGCAAAGATGGG
>CAZNTS010000145.1:0-10862 GCA_964576045.1 uncultured Nitrospiraceae bacterium
AAATAAAAGACCCCGATTGAAAAGAAATTCGATTTTTTTCAGATTCTACCACGCCCAGTTCCTGTTTCGATCTTTTGAAGTCTGCACAGACGTGAGCATCAGAGCTTGTCAAACCGTTTATTTCTGGGAGACGATAATCAATAAAGCGTTAAAGCCACTTCTTCACCTGCTATACTTGAGTAGCTCTTCTACAAATTGGCGTATATCCCGGATAGCTGCAGGTCCGATTGCGGATACTATGAAACATGATAGATGGTTGTCAAGAATAATCGTACGTTTCATTATTTTGCTTTTTCTTCATTTTTTGCAAGCGGGTCTTTCTCTGTGTCTTTTATGTCTCTGTAGTTGTGCTCCCCGCAGGGGCCGAGAAATATACGGATGATAGCGAGGACAGTCTCTGTAGTTTCGCGCTCCGGATTAGTTATAATGATCTTCGATGGAATCATCGATTGTCCTAATAGCCAATCCTGTGGCAAAAAGATCATCCCCGAAGAAAATAGAAAGGGCTGTGGAACTGCTCCGCTCATCAGGCCGGACGCTTACTGTCCATCTTACCGAGAACCGGGGTGATGCGGAGAAAGTCGCGAGATCGGCTTCAGAGAGAGGCGCATCGCTCATTATCGCTGCGGGGGGTGACGGGACCTTCAATGAGGTGATCAATGGTACCGCGAGGACAGATTCAGTGATGGCAATCCTCCCCATGGGCACAACCAATGTCCTTGCCAAGGAACTCGGGATTCCCGAGGATGTCGAGACCGCGGTCGAACTCGCGCTTTCCGGTGAGGCACACTTGGTCTCTCTAGGAAGCCTCACCATCACCCTGCGACAGACAATAGTTACCCGCTTCTTCTGCCTGATGGCCGGCATAGGCTTTGACGGCGAAGCCGTTTATTCGGCCAATCTATCGCTTAAGAAGTACTCCGGAAAAGGCGCGTACGTACTCAGTGGGATCAGAACACTTGTGAGGTATGCCCCCGATGAGATGACCTTTATCGTGGATGGGAGAAGGTACACCGGATATTCTGCGATAATCGGTAAGGCGTCAAAATATGCCGGGCATTTCAGGATTACTCCAGATGCGTCGCTTGTTAATCCCGATCTCTACGTATTCATCATGCACGGGAGACGGCCTGCGGATATGCTCCGCTATGCACTCGGAATGCTCAGAGGGCGACATCTAGCATTCAAGGATGTGACATACCTCAGGGCCCATTCGGTGCGGGTCGAGGGGAACGCCAGGATACAGACAGACGGCGATTACATAGGGACTGCACCTGCAGAAATCGGAGTCGTCCCTGAAGCTTTAAAACTGGTCTATTGAGACTGTATTTTTGGAAAAGCACCCCCTCTTCGTCACCCGTGCCGGCTGTAAGCGGGCATCCAGGTCCTCGCTGGCTCCCCCGAGCATGGGTTCAATCAGGTCTTTTGTGATTTATTCCGCTATAACGGAAGAGATGCTTCGGTGGAGATCCAGAAACATGGCCTTCTAGCGCTGTGCGATGAGATAGTGAGAATTCCGCACGAAAGTATAACGCCCGCTAAAAGCAAACCGAGCAGGAGTACTCACAGTCTTGAACGAATAAGCATTAGCCACCTGCCCGATGCGGTCGTCCCGGATCTCGCTTCATCGAGGCAGGCCCTTTACCGGATCCGGCAAAAGTTACTTCTTCTTGAACAGGTCGTTTACCCAAGAGAAAGCAGCCGCAGTATTAGGAAACCCTACAGTGTTGATGAGGAGAGCGAGGGTATGATAAATCTCGGCCTCCGATGCTCCCGCCTGAAGCGCCCTCCTGGCGTGAGAGTGCACGCCGCCTTCTGAATGAAGGGCCACACAGGCCGCGAGCTGAATGAGATGACCCGTCTTCGCATCAAGGGGACCCGCCTCGCTTGCGAGCATGCCCGTCTGCTCATGTGACGCCATGACTTTGGGAAATCTCCTCTGGATCATCACGTAATTCTTAGGCAACTTCGGCATCGTACACCTCCCTACCTTTAGCGTATAGCATTAAATAACTTAAAGAGTGTCTTACTGCCTCAGTAGCTACATGCCTAAACTGCATGCAGCTAATAATGTTTCTTTAGTTCGAAGAGCACTTGCTTTGCGACGTTCTTGAGGGTCTCGAATACTCCCTGGCCTGACATTGCCACCCCTTCAAAATACTGGATACCGGTCGGGTTGAGTATGGAGTTCATCTGTTCCACAGGCGCAGCATTGGGCAGGTCTCGTTTATTATATTGAATCGTAAAGGGCAGCTTTTCGAGTTCATATCCTTGCTCAGCAAGGTTGATCTTAAGGTCTTCCAGACTTTCCATGTTGGCCTCCATCCGCTCCACCTGGGAATCACCGACAAAGACCACACCGTCGACGCCTTTAAGGATAAGCTTTCTGCTCGCGGCATAGAAGACCTGGCCTGGTACAGTATAGAGGTGGAATCTCACCCTGAACCCCTTGATATCCCCCAGTGCCAGGGGAAGAAAATCGAAGAAGAGCGTTCTTTCCGTCTCTGTGGCCAGAGATATTAGTTTCCCTTTCTGTTCGGGGTTCGTCTTTCTGTATATGTACTGGAGGTTAGTGGTCTTGCCGCAAAGGCCGGGCCCGTAATATACAATCTTGCAGTTTATCTCGCGGGAAGAGTAATTTATGAAAGACACGTGAACATGTCCCTATCTGAAAAGGTTGTCAATGTCCTCATCGCTTATTTCTGCAAAGGGAGATTCGTCCAAGCGTCCCTCCGCCTTTTCCTTCTCGGCTTTCGATGCGATCTCGTCGAATATCCTAGTGAGAGACTCTGAGGCTTTCTTCACCCTGAGGCGTACGAGGCCGAGAGAAGACCTCTGATCAAAGATTACCACGAGGATAACTCTCTGGCCGATGAGGGATATATGTATGTTGTCTTTCTCGCCTTCATGGAACAGGATGGTGAACTCCTTTTCTCCGAGAAGACGTGCAATCCCGCCTGTCGCAGCAATATTGCCGGCGGTCAGGGAAGCGAGAGCCGTGGTGTCGATATTGTGTGTGTCGCCAGCTGACGCGATCAACTGACCGTTCTTGTCAACGAGGAACAGCACCTTCGCATTTGCCTGTTGATACAATTTCTGGAGTTCTGAGTCGATGCGCTTGAACTCCTCTTCATACATTACAAGATCGAATTCAGCCATGACACCTCAAAAATAGCACATTATGACTTTTATATCAATACGTTTGCCGCTAAGGGCACCCCTAAACGATCACCGCCGGCTATGGCTTTTAGGAGAAGGGTTCATGTGCTTCCTTTCTGAGGCGATCCCATTCCCTGTCCACTTCTTCCTGCAAACGGATGAGCAGCCATTCGTTGCCCGGTGCGAACATGTGTTTGAATCTGCCCTGAGGCCTCAGAAATTCTTCCACAGGTTTTTTTTCTTTCGGAATATGATTAATCCTGGTCACTCCGTCCTCGACTTCATAGAGGGGCCAGTAACATGTATCGACTGCTGCCCTGCTAAGAACTATTGCATCGTCGGTTCCGGATCTCCAGCCTCTATTACAGGGAGCAATGACGTTAATGAATTTCGGGCCCTTTATCTCGAGCGCCTTCCTGAACTTCATAACAGCGTCCCTCCAGTGGGCGGGGGAAGCCTGAGCAACGTATGGGATCCCGTGTGCAGCCATGATCCGCGTCAGGTTCTTCCTGGGCTCTGATTTTCCCTTGAGTACGCTTCCAGCCGGAGATGACGTGGTATCGGCGCCAAAAGGCGTCGCACTGGAGCGTTGAATTCCGGTATTCATATATGCGCCGTTGTCGTAGCAGACGTAGAGCATGTCGTGGCCTCGTTCCATCGCCCCGGAAAGGCTCTGCAGGCCGATATCATAGGTTCCGCCGTCTCCCCCCAGCGCGACGAACTTCATCTCTTTGTCGAGCTTGCCTTGTTTCCTTAGGGAGCGGTACATGGTCTCGACACCGGCGATGGTGGCGCCGGCGTTCTCGAATGCGCTGTGAATCCATGAGGTCTTCCAGGCAGTGAAGTGGGACACTGCGCTGCAGACTTCGAGACAGCCCGTCGCATTTGCTAGGACTAGAGGATACTCAGACGCAAGGAAGAGCTGCTTTACGATAATCGGTGCACCGCACCCTGAACACATCCGGTGTCCATGGGTAAAAACGGGTTCCTTTTTCGAAAGCTCCTTTAGAGTCAATTGTGCGAGCATCTTATTACCTCACTCATAGTGAATACAGTTTAAAGTTCATGTAAGAAAAACTCAGGACTTTCTACTCCCTTACGGCGATATACTCTTTGAATGTGCTCACGCTTGCGCCCTTTGAGATGTCATCCAGTTCTGAGAGAACCATTTCCGCGTGCTCAGGAAGAAAATCCCTCCCGCCGAGCCCGAATATCTTGTTGATAAGAACCGGCTTACTGCCGCTGGCCATTATCGCCGAGGCAATCTCCATATAAAGGGGGCCGAAGCTGCCGAAGGAGTCCGACCGGTCCATGACACATACAGCCTTTGTGTTTTTCAGTGCGTCCGCAACCTCTCTATGGGGGAACGGTCTGAAGAGCCTTGGTTTCAAAAGCCCTGCCCTGATACCTTTTCCCCTGAACTCATCCACGACTCCCTTTGCGGTACCGGCTGCGGAATTAAGGATGACCAGAGCGATGTCCGCGTCTTCCAGCCTGTATGACTCGAACAACCCGTATGGGCGGCCAGAGACCTTCTTGAATTCGGCTGCAATGTCCAGCACCACCCTGCTCACCTTCGTCATCACTTCGTGATGGGCTCTCTTGTATTCCATGTAGTAGTCGGGGAGCACAAGAGGGCCGTAAGTGACCGGATGTTCAAGGTCAAGGAGCGGATTAAGCGGCACATAATTCCCGATAAAGGTCCCTGCCTCTTCATCATCGAGATAAACGACCCTGCCTATGGAATGGCTGATGATGAATCCGTCCAGACATACCATAACCGGAAGCCTTATCTCCGGATGCTCCGCGATTCTGAACGCTTGGATTGTATTGTCATAGGCCTCCTGTCCGTCCTCCGACCAAAGCTGTATCCATCCTGAGTCTCGCGCTCCCATGCCATCAGAGTGGTCGGCATGAATGTTAATAGGAGCTGAAAGAGCCCTGTTCACCAGGGGCATCACTATGGGCAGTCTTGAACTGGCCGCAATATAAAGCATTTCCCACATCAGGGCAAGCCCCTGAGAGGATGTTGTCGTGATGACTCTACCACCCGCAGCGGAAGCACCAATGCAGGCACTCATTGAACTGTGCTCGCTTTCAGTGAGCACGACTTCGGTGTCGACACTACCGTCCGATACAAAACCGGTGAACCGTTGCATGATTTCGGTGGAAGGAGTAATCGGAAAGGCGGCAAACACGTCAGGGGTTGCCTGCCTGAGCGCGTTGGCGACAGCCTCATTTCCCGAAACAGCGACTATTTTTGCCAATTACTTGCCCTCCTCGACCATTACAATGGCTTTTTGGCCCTTCTTGCCCGGACATTCCTTTGCGCAAATCCCGCAGCCCTTGCAAAAGTCATAGTCAAACTCCTGCCTCTTTCCGCCACTGACCTTTACCGCCATGTCCGGACAGTACATCCAACAGAACAGGCACTGGATGCAGTTCTCGGACAACCAGAGAGGCCTAAAGGTCCTCCACGAGCCGGTCTTAAACCCTGCAGCGCTTCCCGGCTCTGTAAGCACCGCGCCGGGGGGAAGATCCTTCCATCCCTTCATTTTCATCCTTCTGTTACCTCCTCGTATCCTCTTTTCGCCGCTTCCAGATTGCCGTCGATGATCTTCTGTGAGAATTTTTTCCCAAAGCTCTTTTCCACATCCTCAAGAAGGGATCCCAGGGAGACTATCCCGGTCACTCTTGCTATTGCGCCCAGCATAGGGGCATTTGGAAGATCTCGGCCGAAGCATTCGATAGCGATCTTTGTCGCGTCAAGGGCGTAGACCTTCTGCTTCTGAGTAAGGCCAAGTCTTGCTCTCACCTCGGAAGGGTCTTTTGAGGTATTCACCAGGAATACGGCGTCGTCCTTGGCTCCTTCGGCTACATTCACACCTTCAAGGAGTGTGGCATCTGCTACTGCGATCACGTCCGGATGGAGCACGGGGCAATGCATGCGTAGTGCCGTATCGCTAACCCTGTTATACGCCCTAAGGGGCGCTCCGGATCGTTCCGGTCCATATTCAGGGAATGCTTGGACATATCTTCCGCCGCTGAGACAGGCGTCTGCAAGGACCTTTGCAGCGGTTACGGTCCCCTGCCCTCCTCGGCCGTGCCATCTTATCTCGAGCATGTCAGCCATAGTTTCCTCCGGAGAAAGGTTTGGAGAGATATTCTAGCCGAGAGATTCTTTTTTTTCAACGGGATTCTGCAAAACAAATACAATTTATTATAAAATAAATCGTTGCTTTCAGTAATAACGCGTAACTGGACGACGAAATTTGCTCGGACTGACATGAGAATTAGCAGAAAAAAAGCCATACGACTGTTGAAGGATTCAGACCTTCTTGCGCTGGGCGAGAAGGCGGACCATCTCAGGACGCAACTCCATCCGGAAGGGTTCGTAACCTTTGTGGTTGACAGGAATATCAACTATACTAACGTTTGCGTAAACAGATGCAGGTTTTGCGCGTTCTATCGCGACCCCGGCAGCCCGGAGGCTTATCTCCTTACTAAGGAAGATCTTGCGAAGAAAATAGAGGAGACGCTTGAGCAAGGGGGCACCCAGATTCTCCTCCAGGGCGGCATCCATCCCGAACTCGATATCGACTATTTTATCGATCTGTTAGGATTCATAAAGGACAGGTATCGGATTAATGTCCACGGGTTCTCACCGCCTGAAATATCCTATCTCGCTTCCAGACACGACCTTACCGTGAGGGAGACGCTAAGGATTCTCAGGGAGGCCGGTCTCGATTCGGTTCCTGGTGGAGGGGCTGAGATTCTCTCTGACAGGGTGAGGGAAGTCCTTAGCCCGAAAAAAATAAAGACTGCAGATTGGCTTAAAGTGATGGAGGAAGCGCACTTCCTTGGTATGCGTACTACGGCAACCATGATGTTCGGAAGCGTTGAAGGTCCGGAAGATATCATCGAACATTTGGACTGGATCAGGAGCCTCCAGGATAAGACGGGAGGGTTCACCGCATTTATTCCCTGGTCTTTTCAACCCGGAAATACGGATTTGGTTCGGAGTTCGGAGTTCAAGGTTCGGAGCTCTGCCACTGCAGTCGAATATCTGAGGGTACTTGCGCTTTCGAGGCTCTATCTCGATAACATAAAGAACGTTCAGGCATCATGGGTAACACAGGGGATTAAGCTTGCACAGGTGGCATTGCGGTTTGGAGCCAATGACTTCGGATCTACCATGCTGGAAGAGAATGTGGTAGCTGCTGCCGGGGTGAGCTATCGTGTCTCTATGGAAGATATCATCAACGCCATAAGGACGGCTGGCTTCATTCCAGCTCAGAGAGACACATTCTACAATATCCTCAGAGAATTTTAGGATTAATGACTGAATAACGAAGAATTGCTGATCGTCTTCTTGTAAACTTTGCTAAAAGAGTAGGAGGGTTCATGTCGGACACAGTGTACGATGTAGTCATTATAGGCGGTGGCCCAGCGGGATTAAGCGCTGCCCAGTACGCGGCCCGGGCGAATCTCACAGCGCTTGTGATCGATAAGTCGCCCACTGCCGGCGCACTTGCGTACACCAACAGGATAGAGAATTATCCGGGTCTTCAGGAACCGGTGAGCGGAAAAGATCTCCTTGACATCTTTAGAAAGCAGGCTATCGCCTTCGGCGCTGAGTTAGTTGAAAAACAGGTGATCGGGGTGAAGCTGGAAGGCGACGTAAAGGAGGTCCATACAATGGACCTGACATACCTGGGAAAAGCCGTCATCGTTGCCACTGGTGCGATGGGGAGAAAACCGACAATAAAAGGAGAAGGAGAATTCCTGGGCAGGGGAGTGAGTTATTGCGCAATTTGCGACGCCGCTTTCTACCGGGACAAGACGGTCTGTGTCATCGGAGACTCAGAGGAAGCGGTGAAGGAGGCAGGGTTGCTTGCGGGATTCGCTGATCTGGTGTACCTTGTTACTCCTTCCAGCAGACTCAAAGTGGGTGACGACTACCCGACCCTTAAGAAACTGAATCTGAGGGTGCTCAGCGGTTACCGTGTCACTTCGATCGAAGGTAACGAGGTAGTTGAGCGGATACGAATGATTGATAGCGAAGAGCGGGAGACAGAACTAGAGCTATCAGGGGTGTTTGTCTACCTTCATGGTAACAAGGCAATTGTTGACTTCCTCGGCGGCTCGGTTGAGCTCAGCGAGGAGGAGTGCCTCGTTACGAACCGGATGATGGAGACCTCAATATCCGGAGTTTTTGCAGCTGGAGATGTTATCTGTGCAGAGGTCAGACAGGTAGTAATCGCTGCTTCGAACGGATGTATCGCCGCACTTTCCGCAGAGAAATACATACATCACAAGAAAAGACGCAAGTACGACTGGGCAAAGTAAAAGGGTTCCCGACTATCGGCCGCAGGCAGGGCAGGCCGGGTCCTTCCACGCCTTGAACGTCTTGAATTCGACCCTTCCCCCGTCCCACACGAGGAGCCTCCCCTTTAGCGATGTTCCCACCCCGCTTAGATACTTGATAGCCTCCAAGGCCTGCAGTGAGCCTATGACCCCTGGGGTAGTGCCGAGTACCGGGAAGACCTCGCTTGGTGGCGCCTCAGGGAAAAGGCAGCGGAGGCAGGGCGTTCCAGGAGTCTGGATGAACGAGAGCCTACCGTCCATACCCCAGATGCTTCCGTACACCATGGGGATCTTTTTTCTGATGGCACACTCGTTCAGGAGATACCGCGTAGGAAAGTTGTCCATACAGTCCAGAATTATATCCGAATCTCCAACCAACTCATCAACATTCTCTGCCACTATCTTGTCAGTGAAGGCCGTCACCTTTACCGCAGGGTTCAATCTCTCTATCGTCATCTTTGCCGAGATCGCCTTGTTGATGCCTATTCTGGTGTGATCGTGCAGGATCTGGCGGTTGAGGTTCGACCAATCCGGCGAATCGAAATCGCAGATCCGGATATGTCCGATCCCCGCAACGGCAAGATAGATAGATACCGGGGAGCCTAACCCTCCCGCGCCTGCGACAAAGACGGTGGAGTCCTTGAGCTTGCTCTGGGTCTTTTCCCCCCAACCTTCTATTAGCATTTGCCTGTGGTATCTCTTAAGCTCTTCTTCCGAAAAATGCATACATGCCTCCAATATGACAATTGCTTCATTGTCAAAATAATATGATATATTTCCTTTCTCTTATTTATCAATATTGGAACGTATTCAGGACTACTTCAATTCATTCCTTCATACCCACGCCGTGTCTAATGCGGAACGTAGCTTAGTCCCGAATTGAGATGAATAAGCTCCCTGCGCAGCGGGCTGGAGGTTCTTTGAGAAGGCGGCTGTCCTGCCAATATAAGGCTGGAGACATATGTCAGGATGAAGACCTTTGAGATGATTTTGCGCACGCAGAAGGTGGCTAAGCCGATTTTTTTTTCTTGGCGGGCATTTTCCGATATGTGTTTTTGCGGTTAAATCAAAAGACAAAAAACTGCTGATGGCTAAAAAACAGATTCGCAGATATGCCAGCCTGCTAAATGGACAAGGTATGGCCATGGAAGAATGCTATGAAATCAAATTGTGGACATGCTGCCTGATAGTATTAGAATCTAGATATGACGCGGGCCGAGCACTGTTATTAAGCCCAGTTCACCAAGGAGGGACCAGTTTAGCCTCTCGGGTTATAGCTGTACTCAGCTGAAGAAACCTTAACGCTCCCCTTGGAGAAAGAATCCGGGTTTGCATGTACTTACCCGGCGGATATTATTTCGCGGTATAATAGTGGTCATGTATGAAACTGTTTTTGACATGTCCCCGCAAAAAGCCCTATGACATGCGTCTGCCGGGAGTGCAAATACGGGCACGAAGTGACGCCTGACGGGCGCAGGGCGTCCTCCGGCACAGTCTGGTGCGGCAAGAGAAAGGTTGCTATGGGGCAGAACAGGAGCATGTCATGTTTCGTTCCAGTTGTTTCGGATAAGGGCAGGAGGTGCCAGGACTGTAAGTGGGCAAAAATGTTGAAACCCTCCGGAGAGTCTCCTGCGCTCGGAAAGATGTGGTGCGATAAGAGACATTCAGAAGTGAACAAGCTAAGGACCATGGAGTGTTTTGAGTGATGGGAAACGGGGTGGGATGCGCACTCGTCCTGTTTATGATGTTAACCGCAGAATTTCCTGTTTCAACTGTCTTGAGCAAGGAGGGGATGAAAGTGGACGCGTTAAAGATATCAAGCCCGGTATTTGAGAACAACGGCCAGATGCCAGAGAAATACACCTGTGACGGAATCGATGTAAATCCGCCACTCATTATCGAGAACGTACCCGTGGGGACGAAATCGCTTGCCCTCATAGTGGACGACCCGGACGCGCCACGGGGCACATGGGTGCACTGGGTGGTCTGGAACATCGATCCAAAGACTGTCGAGATAAGGGAGCACAATATTCCAAAAGGGGCTTTGCAAGGTATGAATGACTTCGAAAAACGTGATTATGGAGGGCCGTGCCCGCCCTCAGGTACACACCGGTATTTTTTCAAGCTCTACGCCCTCGATACGCTGCTAAATTTCAGCTCGGAGGCCGGAAAGGCGGGTCTCGAAAAGGCCATGCAAGGGCACATTATTGGACAGGCCCAGATTGTGGGGCGCTACAAGAGGAAGTAAACAATCCTGCCGCCGGTGCTATGGTTCTCGCAAGTATAGGTGGCGGCATTAATGAGTACGCGCTTGTGGTCTTGGCGCTTATATGCAG
>CAZNTS010000146.1:0-2622 GCA_964576045.1 uncultured Nitrospiraceae bacterium
TGCCAGGCCTGGCGGGTTAGGGCCATGGCGGCTCCCAGGGCAAAGCGGATGCCCTCCACATAGTGCGCCGTAACTACTGACGGGATAAAATCCGCGGCAATGGTCAAGGCCTCCAGCTTGGCCCCGAGGGTGGGAGCCGGCCCGAACCGGTAGACGCAACTCACCAGCCCCATCCCCGGCTCCTGCAAGGCTGCGGCTACCCGGGAGAGGAAATCCGGCCCCACCTTGATGTCAGCGTCGGCAATAACCAGGAGATCATAGCGGGCCCGGGCCTCCATCTGGCGCAGGCTGCTGATCTTCGGGTTCAGCCCCAGGGTTTCGGGGCAAAAAACTATCTCGATTTCCAGCTCCGGGTGGGCCTCCCGCAAATCGTGCAGCAGGGGCACTAGCGGCTCATCGGGGTCTCGGACGCCGAAAATTACCTGATAGGGCTGATAAGCCTGGCACAAGAAACTCTCTAAACACTCCCGGGTGGTAGCCTCCAGGCCCTTCAATGGTTTAAAAATTGTAATGCCGGGCCCGGCGGTGGCCGACGGCGGGGGACCGGTAGGCTTGAAGAAGCGCCACAGCGACACTAGGGCCAGCAACTGGTAGCCCCAGGCAGCGAACAGGAGCAGGAGAACCAGAAAAGCCGAAATTCCCATGGCAATCAGGAGGTAAACCGGGGCGGCTCAAATTTCCTTGAATTTATGGCCAGAAACGGACTTGCCACCATATCATCATGTCATTCGAGATTATGCGGCAGACTTGGCCACCGCAGTCAAAAATGGTTTTGGAAACCTCTTTGCCCGGGGAAAATCCCCTAAAGTTCATGCTCTTGAGGCCACTTCCTTTCAACGAAGGCATGACAGCATAATTTCCCATGAATTTGGCAACACATCATTCAGTAAGAAGGATTTTTTCAAAAATTTTGGCATACCTGCCCCTTAAATCCCGCAACCTTTACTGTAATGAAGCTTAAGGGCCCCGGGCCAGCACCGCCCAATAATAGTGCGCCAGCGGAAAAGCCGAGGCGGTCCAGTCATCAATGATATAAAAAAAATTGGACCGCCAGAACACCAGCAGCGGTAAGCCCAGGAGCAGTACCAGGGCTTTCCAGGGATGGCGGTGGAGGAAGTCTGAATCACCAGGCGTTGCTCACATTCAGTGATAACTGCGCTTGCAGCATCGGACGCAGCCGGGGAGCAGGCCGGGGGTGATCACCCGGCGAAAATTGCGCATCCGGGCGCCGTTCCAAATTTCCTCCAAGGGCACCTCTGTAATTTTGCCTGCGGTCACGTGCAGGCAAGGGGACACGGTGCCGTCTGGCAGGATGGGACAGTCCTTCCACAAAAATTTACATAACTGCAGCCTTGGGTATCTTAGATCTAAATAATAAGAGTCAAGTTCATCCAGGGAAAGATTAGGCAGGAACGCTAACTTCAAGCGGCCTTGGGCCGTCTTAATGACTTGTCCCAGACGCTCCTTCAGGAGGGGCAGATCTTCCGGCTCTATTTCACTTTCGTAGAACTCCCCCGCCAGGATGGAAGGAAATACCAGGTCGAGCCCGTGGGCCTGGGCCCACCGGGGGGACACCAGACGGTTGTGCTGGGAAACCTGGTCCGGCGAATTGAACATGGTGTGTTGCAATTGCAACAAGTCGGCCCCCAACTCCAGGGCCAGCGGCGTCATTTGATTCAGGCTGGCCAGATTGGCTTTGCTAATGGTGCAATTGAGGATTAATAAGGGGCCTGGCTCTTCCAGCCGCTGCCGGGTGGCCAGCAGAGCGGCAATTCCGGCTGAGGCCTGGCTGAACACTCCGTCCTCTCCTCGGATCAGGTTGTGGATTTCCGCCGGACCATCCAGGGAAACGGTAACCAACTCCACCCCCTGGGTCACTAGCAATTCCGCCTGCTCCACCAGACGGGTACCGTTGGTTTGGAGATGCACCGGTAGCTTACGCTTCTTAGCCTCCCGGACCAGATTGGCAAAATCCCGGTACAGGGTTGGTTCCCCGCCGGTGATATAGAGCCAGGGGCGATAGGAGGCCACCTGGTCGAAAAGGTCCGTCCAGGCGGTCAGAGGCAGTTCCCGTTTCGGGTTATACCAACTGAGGGCCTCGGGACTTTCAGGCGAATAGCGGTACTGAGGGCACATCCGGCATTTCAGGTTACAGCTCCGGGTTAGATTGAGGTTGAGCTTGAGCGGGGCGGCGCTAAAGCCGTCTCCACGGCGCTGTTCCTGGAGAATGCCCCAGCGGTTCCGGTATCCCTCCCGCAACTGGTTCCACAATAGCCCGGGATGGCGCCATAGCAGAGCCAAGACCCGGCGGGCAAGGGACGTGGAATCCCTTCGCAATTCAGGTGGCTGATCAGCTGCTTGGTCTAGCCTGGCCTGCATGAGTCATCTCCAAATCGCACCCTCCAAAATGGCCTCCTTTCTCTTAGGGGCCGTTCTTCCAAGAAATCATAGCATAAACTCAAATTATGCAGCACCATTGGCCCCGCAGTCAAAAAATGGTTTTGGGGAACCTCTTCTACGATTTTTATCCCGCCAGCGATGCGGTCTGAAAAATAATAATCAGGCGGGGCAATCTCACGACCTGGACAGGCCGTATTTTTTCATTTTGCGCCAGAGGGTGGT
>CAZNTS010000147.1:0-11007 GCA_964576045.1 uncultured Nitrospiraceae bacterium
GTCTTGGGGGCATCCTCCCCGAAAAGATCGTAGTGGTTTCAAAGGCGGTAGGCTCGATGTTTGACGGGAAGAGCGCTGCGAAAGTCGAAGTTATCTACAATGGTACAGACTGCAAGAAATTCTCTCCGGAAGGGAATGGGAGAGGCGTGCGCAGGGAACTTGGCATCAGTGACGAAGAGCTGGTTGTGGGCATGGTCGGCAGGCTTAAGCCATGGAAAGGTCAGAGCTGGTTACTAAAAGCGGCTGCAAAGATCTTACAGAAATGCGGCAATGTTAAGTTCCTTCTGGTAGGAGATACGACTTTTTCGGAGAAATCTTACCGGGCGGAACTGGAGGGGCTGACACGGGTCCTAGGCCTGGAGGGGAGAGTGATTTTTACGGGGTTTCGTACGGATATCCCTCAGCTCACGGCTGCGATGGATATTTGTGTTTTGCCCTCTGTCCTGCCTGACCCTTGTCCGTTGGTGCTTTTTGATTACATGGCCTCTTCAAGACCGGTGGTTGCGTCAGGAATCGGCGGCATCCCGGAAATCGTCGAACATGGCAAGGATGGTTTACTGGTCGAACCGGGACGCGATGAAGAACTTGCAGATACGATTATCGCTCTCCTTCGTGATGCAGATTTCCGAGGAAAGATCGCATCTGCTGCCAGGGAGAAGATGGTAAAGCGGTTCTCAGTTGAAGCATTTGTGAAGCACTTTGAAAAACTCTATCAGGAAACCGCTGTCTGATATGGATTTCCCGTTTGTCTCGATAATCATTCCCTGCCGGAACGAAAAGAAGTTTATCGCGGAGTGCCTTGATTCTGTGATTGCGCAGGATTATCCTCAGGAGCGTCTTGAGATCCTCGTCGTGGACGGTAGGAGTGAAGACGGTACCTTAGGCGTTGTTAAAGAGTATTCCACAAAGTATCTCTTCATCAGGGCACTCGATAATCCGCAGAGAATTGTTTCTTCGGCTATGAATACCGGTATCAGGGAAGCACGCGGAGAGGTTATCGTTAGGATGGATGCGCATTCCGTATATGAAAGGAACTACGTATCGAATTGTGTAAGGCATCTTAGCGAATCCGGTGTCGATAATGTGGGGGGACTCTTTGTTACGTTGCCGGCAGACGATACGTCTATTTCCAATGCCATTGCCTACGCGCTTTCCCATCCCTTCGGTGTCGGGAATTCGTATTTCAGGATAGGCTCTAGCGAGCCAAGATTGGTTGACACGGTCCCCTTCGGATGTTACAAGAGGGAAGTCTTCGAAAGGATCGGCTTCTTTGATGAAGACCTGATAAGAAACCAGGACGACGAGTTTAACCACAGGCTTATAAAGAACGGGGGCAAGGTATTGCTTGTCCCGGAGATTGTCTCCTATTATCATGCGAGGGATTCTCTCGCAAAACTTTTCAGGATGTACTACCAGTACGGGTACTTCAAACCGCTTGCTGTGCGGAAGCTGGGTAGCGTACTCACATGGCGCCAGCTGATGCCGTCTCTCTTAATCGTCGGCGTGATTGCTTCTTTTGTCCTTTCATTTATATTTAAGCCTTTTAAGTGGCCTCTCTTCCTTGTCCTGTCCCTTTACCTTGCCGCCAATCTGGGTTTTTCTTTTTACATTGCCGCAGAAAAAGGGTTGAAATACATCTTGACACTGCCCTTCGCCTTCCTGACGCTCCATGCCGGTTACGGCATCGGTTATTTAAAAGGGATGTGGGACTTCTTTATCCTTAAGAAACATACTAGGAAAAAGGTCCGGGACATGCCTTTGACGAGATGAAACTGAGGGTGCAGCAGTTACGCCCAGCATTACCAAATTACCAAGAGCGGATTGTATACAATGAAGAACGTAAAAAGTGATCCCACCGCGGACTCGGCCATGATGCACTCAAAAGAGGGAATTGTCTCAATTGAGGAATACGCCGCTGAGATCAGAAAAAGCGGTAAGAGGGTCGTGCCAGGTGTAGGAAGGACTTTCTGGATCGAACATGAAAAGATGGCCATGATTAGAATGCCGATTTTTATACTTGATGCACCGGCTCCTGAAGATATAAGAGAAGTCTTTCGATCGGGGTGCGTGATGGCGGTGAGTTACCTGCTTGAGCCGGATGACAAGCATCCTGCAAATTCCTGGCTTTATGTCTGCTCAGATCAGGCATATTCGCTTGATAAGCTTTCGCGCTCCATGCGGAGGAATGTGCGCATCGGATTGAGTAAATTGAGAATCGCACCGGTTACCCGGGATGAACTGCTCTCGTCCGGAGTGCGGGCCTTTTGTGACACAAGACAGAGGGTTGGTGTGAGTGACGGTACGCCGGAAGAGTTTAAGAAACGGTTTGTATTGCGGGCAAAGAGTCCCGGGAACGTTTTTTTGGGAGCCTGGAAAGATGACGAGCTGGCGGCATTCCTGTCCATTACAGAGGTGGACGACTGGGCGGAAATTGAAGGCACATTTTCGACGAACGCCACTCTTGGTTTAAAGCCCAATGATACTTTGGTATTCAGCGCACTTCATCATTACCTGGTAGAGGAGAAGCGTAGAATTATGAGTTACGGGCTGAGTTCAATCCAGCCCGGGACGAGTGAGGCCGGCCTGCACGAGTTCAAGATGCGAGCCGGTTTTGAGGCAAAAGCAGTTCGCAGGTTATTCGCACTTCATCCGCTCTGTGTACCCATCGCCAACAGGTTAACGCTGAAGGCATTAAAGACAGCGCTGCATCTGAGGCCGTCCAGTAGAGTGTTGAAGAAAGCATGTGGAGTACTGGAGTTGATGCTCAATGAAGGACATCCGATTACAGCACTAGAAAATGCAGCTGGCAGGGAGGCGCCAGAAGATGGAGAATAGTCTGCTGAATTTATTCAAGTATGCCCTCACTCTGATTGGCTCGAGGTTTTCAAGGCAGAAGCTGTTTCAGTTTGAGGCCGTCATAAATTACTTAAAACTTGGGCAATGGATGTATGAACACAATTTTCGTCCTAACCACCGAGTCCGCAAGCGTGAAGACGTTTGGGCTGCCGTTGCAAGACAAGTCGGCAACAGGCGAGTTCTTTATCTTGAGTTTGGTGTATACAGGGGCGAAAGCATGCGGTACTGGTCACGCGCATTAAGGCATCCGGAGGCCCAGCTGCACGGCTTTGACAGTTTCGAAGGGTTGCCTGAAGATTGGGGGCGATATTACAAAGGCAAGTTTGATGTTGGAGGAAAGGTGCCGGATATTGACGATCCCCGCGTTCGATTCTATAAAGGATGGTTTGAGCGGGTCCTGCCGGACTATATCGTCCCTGCACATGATCGTCTTGTTATAAATATGGACGCAGACCTCTACTCTTCAACCATCTACGTTTTGCGCTTCATGCGTCCGTTTATTAAACCAGGCTCCTTTATTTTCTTCGATAACATGAGTCAAACAGAACATGAACCCAGAGCATTCGATGATTTTATGAGAGAAAGCGGGTTAAAATTCCGACTTTTTTGTGCTCACCAGTCGCTTTGCCATCTTTTTTTTGAATGCATAGAGTGAGATTGGTGCCAAAGACAAATGATTAGAGAAATTTCCAGGATCAATTTGTTTTGCCCGGCATGCGGGGAAAGTGTCTCCGTCTCCACTGGCATTGCTTTGGACAACGGAAGGGGTGTGAGAACGTATCAGCGGTGCCTGACATGCAGAAGTTTTTTTGATCCGGAACCTTTTGATGTGGAGTCGGAGGTGGCACACATAAAGAAGATGCCGTGGGGGGAAGCCATTAGAGGGCGACAATTGGCGGTCTACAATCTCGGTATGTATCGGGCTGTGTTGAATCTACTCAGTCGTTATTGTGCACCTCCTGCCACACTTTTGGATTTTGGCTGCTCGTTCGGCGGGTTTCTTATCGAGGCGCAAAAGGCCAACTACGTCGTTAAAGGCTCCGATATTAATCCCGAAGCAGTCGAATATGTTCAGTCATTAGGTATACCTGCCCAAACATGCAAGTCGATAAGAGATGTTAGTTTTGTGCAGGATGGAACGGTTGATATTCTGACATGTTTGGACACTAATTATTATTGGTCAGATCAGCCCAAAGAATTAAACAGTGCATTCAACAAGCTCCGATCGGGCGGTTATCTGGTCTTACGTGTTGTAGATAAATCATGGATGTTTTCTGCAGGCCTCATAATGCACAAGCTTTTTCCGGCTTTGGGACAGCGTGTGCTGGGAAAAGCGATAAACGATCATCGTTTTTCGATGCCGGTATCCTCGTTGCTTAAAGTAATTCGTTCCTCCGGTTTTGATATTGTTTACGCATCTCCAAAGGGAGCGTTGCATAGCGATCAAAGCGGATTGCCTGTTAAGATTGGTTTTGGGCTGGGTATCTTGTTCTGGTCTGCCTTTGGCATCTATGTGGCACCAGGGGCATTGGTTATTTCCCGTAAACGTTCGAGATGATCCCTAGACATCGACCTCCTTTTGATTTTTTTCAGCTTGTTTCTGCTACAACGAGAGCCTTTTCAGAGCTTTCAGTAGAGCAGGTTGAAGCCTGTTTTGCAGAAAGTCTAGGCATGTCTTGTGTCTGGCTTCCCTCAGCTCGAGAGGGCGTCACTTTGGCCTTAAGGGCGGTACGCACTGATGATATGACGGTCGTGGGCCCCTCGTATACGTGTCAGGTCGTGCATGAGGCAATGGTCCGATCAGGTGCTCCTGTACGTTTAATTGATACCGATAACGAAGGCTTCCTTATGAGCCAGAACGCCTTGCAGTCTATGCAATTGGCAGATTATGCACTTATCCTGTGTGAATTGTTCGGTCATGCCTACGATCTAACGTCTTTGAGGTCTAACCTGCTTTCTGAGCCGAGACTACGAATAGTTGATGCGGCAATGACTGTGCCGGTCAGGGAGGTGTTTGACAGGCTGGAGAAAAATGACTTTGCTGTTGTTAGTTTCGGGATTGGAAAGTGCATGTATGCAGGGTGGGGGGGCATGGGGATTACCAGGGATAGTGGCTTGGCCGATAAGGTGAGAGCGCAGCGGGATGCCTTGCTATATACATCGCCGAGGTGGTTAGCGCTGAGGCGAGGACTGGAAATTTGGCTTCGGATGCTTGCCCATAATGGGCGCGTATATGGAATTATGCGAAGGATGAAGGAGAATCTTGAGCAAAGCAGGCCATGTTCCGCTTCTGATCAAACGAGCTTGGGGTTTCCGTTGTCCTGGAACCACGACCACACAATGACATGCGAATGGCATCACCCTTCCACATCGATCGACCGCCATTTGATTATGGAGATACTTGGCCGCATTCATCAAATGCAGGAAGGCAGGTTGGCTAACGCCCGCCGATATCAGGACGGCCTCTCCGCGGTGCAAGGGTTGAAGTTGCCGTCACTTTCTCCGTTCGCCATGAGCCACTATACAGTGCGTGTTCCAGGTGAATTGCGGGATGCAGTACGTGGCGCATTGTGGCGATCCGGCATTGATACTGGTAGCATGTTTAATCTTCCGCAATATCTTTCACCGGATAACTTCCCCAATGCCTACAGGCTGTCATTAGAGGTCATTAACCTGCCGCTGGATGCAAGTCTTAGGGCAGCTGATATCGATCGGATTTGTTATTTGCTCGGTAAGGCCGTTGAAAGCGCCCGGATACGGACGCATGGCACAATTATAGAGAAATCCGGATGAAGGCAAATTTGTCCATTTTGTCTTTCTGGACAGTGAAGAGTGATATGCCGAGGGGTCTAAGTCTCTCAATTTAGGCGATTTATGTATCCAACTCCGCCAAGGTAAAAACCAGCAATGAAGGCGCCATCTGGGCCGAACTTGTGAAATACATCCCCTTTCATAAACCTTTAATAACTGACGCAGAGATCAGCGAGGTCGTTGACTCTCTTAAGTCAGGTTGGCTCACTATGGGTCCAAAGACCGTCCGTTTTGAAGAAGAGTTCTGCAAATATGTGGGATCAAGACATGCAGTTGCCGTAAGCTCCTGCACAGCTGCCCTGCACCTTGCGCTGAAAGTCATACACCTGAAACCCGGAGACGAAGTAATCATTCCTGATATGACGTTCACTGCCACCGGCGAAGTGGTCTGCTATTTCGGTGCAAGGCCCGTCATTGTGGACATAGAAAAGGATACGCACAATTTGGACGCCTCTGCCATAAGGAGGGCAATCACGCCCGAGACAAGGGCGATTATCCCGGTCCATTTCGCCGGCCAGCCCTGCGACATGGAAGAAATAATGGGCCTTGCTAGTGAATACGGGCTTTACGTGATCGAAGACGCGGCCCATTCGTTTCCCGCCCTTTACAAAGGCCGTATGGTTGGCACCATAGGCGATATGACCTGTTTCAGCTTTTATGCGACGAAAACCCTGGCGACCGGCGAAGGGGGGATGGTTACCACAGCGAAAGATGAGTGGGCCGAAAAGATAAGAAGCCTGAGGCTGCACGGCATATCGAAGGACGCATGGAAGCGGTATGCCGATGAGGGGTCGTGGTATTACGAGGTTGTCGATGCAGGGTATAAGTATAATATGACTGACATTCAGGCGGCACTTGGCATTGCACAGCTGAAGAAGGCCGGATGGATGCATGAGAAAAGGAGAACAATTGCGGAAAGATACTCAGAAGCTTTTGGCGTTTGCGGTGAGATAATAACCCCGGTTGTCAGAAAGGACCGTGAAACTGCCTGGCATCTCTATGTTATCAAACTTGGTCTTGAGGCCCTAACGATCGACCGGGCCAGGTTTATCGGGGAGCTGAAAGCGAAAGGGATTGGTACAGGCGTCCATTTTATCCCCCTTCACAGACATCCCTTTTACCGGAACACCTTCGGCTGCCGTGTCGAGGATTTTCCGAATGCCGAATGGGTCTATGCGCGAAGTGTCTCGCTTCCCCTCTACCCTGGAATGTCGGACGACGAAGTGGCCTATGTCATAGAATCTGTATACAATACATTAGAGAAATTCGGGAAGTGAAAAGGATATTCGACATAGTGGTCTCCTCTGTCGGCCTGCTCTTTCTTCTGCCTTTTTTCCTGGTAGTGGCGGTCATTATAAAGCTTGACAGCGGAGGGCCGGTTTTCTTTCGTCAGGAAAGGATCGGGAGGAATTTTACTCCCTTCAGGATATTCAAATTCAGGACGATGACGGTCGACGCTCCGGGACTAGGGCCCCAGATAACCGTAGGGGGTGACAGAAGAGTCACGCTGATCGGAAAATTACTGAGAAAGACGAAGATCGATGAGCTTCCTCAGCTCATAAATGTTTTGAAAGGGGAGATGAGCTTTGTGGGGCCAAGGCCCGAGGTGAGGAAGTACGTTGAGTTGTTCAGGTCCGATTACGAAAGGCTCCTCAGGGTGCGCCCTGGCATCACTGATCCTGCGTCCATCAAATATTCAGACGAAGAGCGAACGCTTTCCTCATCTGCGGACTGGGAAAAGGAGTACATCGGGAGGATCCTCCCTGAAAAAATTCAGCTTGCATCGAAGTACGTGGATGATCATAATATGCTTTTAGACCTTAAACTGATCGTGAATACGATTCTGAGAAGATGAAAGAAAACCGGATAACGGCGCGCATCTATAAGTCGATCAAGGCTCTGGTCGTGAATCACAGACGTATCGTCGTCACAGTGATCCATCTCGTCCAGGCCGCTATAGCTAACTATCTTGCCTTCATACTCAGGTTCGAATCCATACTGCCGCCTTTTTATCTGAGACATCTGAAGCTTTACCTGCCGGTTCTCCTCATCGTCCGTCTCTGGTTTTATCTCTCTTTTGGTCTCCACAAGGACCTCTGGCGCTACTCGAGTATCAATGATCTTGTGAAGATCTTAAAATCGGTCTCGTTCGGCACAGTGGTCTTTGTGGTCATCGTAAGATATCTCTTCGGCGATGTCTCCTACCCACGGTCCATCTATGCCATCGACTGGCTGCTCCTTATCATGCTTTCCGGAGGGTCCAGGCTCCTTCTGCGGATATTCGGCGAATACACGCGGGCCGAGTCGGGCAAGAGAACACTCATCATAGGAGCCGGAGATGCCGGCGAGATGATTGTCCGTGACATGAGAAACAACCCTAGGCATATGTACGAGCCCATCGGGTTTATCGACGATAATCCGTACAAGAAGGGTCTCACAATCCACGGTGTTCCGATCTTCGGGCCGAGGACGATGATCGCCCCAGTAGTTGAGAAATACGAACCCGCCGAGATACTCATCTCAATGCCCTCGGCAAGTCATGGGACAGTAAACGAGATATATGAGCTCTGCAAACCTTTCAACATCCCCATCAAGACACTGCCTGGACTGAGCGACATCATCGAAGGGAACGTGTCGGTGTCACAGATAAAGCCGCTCTCCCTTGAAGATCTCCTCCAGAGGGATCCGATCAGGACCGACGTCCAGACGGTGAAAGAGTACATACAAGGGAAGAAGGTTCTGGTTACCGGCGCCGGGGGCTCCATAGGTTCCGAACTCTGCCGGCAGATAATCGGATACGGCCCTTCTGTGCTCATCATGTTCGACCGGTATGAGAACGGCCTCTTCGAGATAGACAGGGAACTTCAGAATGTCTTGAAACATAAGGAGTCAGCGGCTGGGAGTGACACCTTACCCCTCGCATCTTATCCTTCACGCGTTTTTGCAGTGGTGGGGGACATGCGTGATAGGGCGAGCCTGGATTATCATTTCTCGACATTCAAACCCCAGATCATTTTCCATGCCGCATCTCATAAGCATGTACCTCTCATGGAACTCAATCCGATGGAAGCGGTGAAAAACAATATTTTCGGCGCGAGGAATGTGGTGGAGTTCGCTTCAAAACATAAGGCAGAGAGCTTCGTGATGATCTCAACGGACAAGGCGGTGAACCCAACGAGTATGATGGGCGCCACGAAACGCGTTACCGAGTTCCTTGCAATCAGCATGAACCAGACTTCCTCTACTAGGTTCACTACGGTCAGATTCGGGAACGTGCTCGGAAGCAACGGGAGCGTGGTGCAGATATTCAAAGAACAGGTGAAGCAGGGCGGACCACTGACCGTGACGCACCCCGAAATAAAGAGGTTCTTTATGCTCATACCTGAAGCAGTGCAACTTGTGCTGATCGCTGCTGCAGGCGGGCGTGGCGGCGATATCATCGTACTCGATATGGGCGAGCAGATAAAGATCCTCGACCTTGCAGAAAACCTGATAAGGCTCTCCGGATTTGTCCCCTATGAAGACATAAAGATCGAGTTCACCGGCCTGAGGCCTGGAGAGAAGCTTTACGAGGAACTCTTCGACGAATCGGAGACAATGGTCCCCACCTTTCACGAAAAGCTGAAGATAGCCGTACCTAGGAACGTCCCGTCCCCGGATGTCCTTATGAGGCATATCACGAATATGGACCGCATCATTACGACATCTTCTCTCGACGAGCTTGTCCCCGAGATCCAGAAGGTTGTACCCAATTTCAAAAGATCTTAAAATTGAAATGCTGAACGGGATCGGTTCATTAATTCAACTGGTCTCATTTGATGAGCCTTCCAATTAAGATGAGGAATGCGGCAGATAAGACTGATTTAAGCCTTGAAGAACAGGCGGTTCTTTACCTTTCGCGAATTGACCTGCAGGGGGGGCACGCGGAGGAGATCAGAGGCTTTCTGCGCGATCACGCATCTAAGCTCAACTACCATAAGGTCTGGGCTCTTGCGAGAATGAATCTTGTCTCGCCTCTGCTTTTCAGAAATCTCATGAATATAGAAGGTATCCCGGCGGATGTGATGAACGGGCTGAAAGAGGCGTATCTCATCACTCTCAAGCGGAACCTGGTGCATGCCGGAGAGACGGTGAATATCCTGGATCTGCTGCGGGAGGCTGGCATAGACGCCATCCCGATAAAGGGGTCCCTGGCTTCTGAGATTGTCCTGGGCGATATGGGACTTTATCCTACAGGGGACATAGATCTGCTCGTACGTCAGTCCGACCTTGGCCGGGCGAAGAGTGCGCTTCTGAACACCGGCTACACCGAAGATGCCGCTCGGAGCGAGGGAGATCTACTTGAGAGCAGTTACCATCTTATATTCGCCCGGGATGGAGATGTCATAGAACTCCATTGGGATCTTCTGAAATGGTTTTTTAAGGGCTCTCCTGATTTCTGGTGGGAGGAAACGATGAAGGTCGGGTACGAAGGCCAGGAGATCACACTTCTCTCTCCGGAAAGGTATCTTCTCTATTGCATATTCCATCTTTTCACGCATCGGTTTGCCCCGCTTAAGTTCTATCTCCTCATCGCCGGATTGATCTACAGATACCGTAAGGAGATCCGCTGGGACAGGCTCTTCGCATTTGCATCACAGCACAGGATGATAAGGCTTACCACGTTCACTCTTAGGCTTCTTCACGATTTTTTTGGGACCGAAATCCCGGATGAGTGTTTGAACAGGGACATCTTTGGCTACGGTCTTCTGCGGTATGTGGTGGTTTCAGGCCTTTTTCAGGAGATGAAGAGATCTTATGTTAGGCTGGCCTTTTTTACCATTCTGCTTGACTCCCCCCTTGACACCCTTGGAGTGCTTTTGCGGCGAATCCTGCCTCTGCCCTCAGAAATCAGGCTCCGCTACGGTCTTTCAGCGGGCTCGAAAAAAGTATACCTCTACTACCTCATGAATCCTTTTTTGATGATGATTAAGAAAAGATAGAATTAACGGCTCACCTCTTGAGGTTTTTTTCCCATTCCCAGGCAGTCTTTATAATGTACCCAAGGTTATCGTAGCGCGGCCTCCAGCCCAGTATATTCTTTATCTTTGAGTTGTCGGCCACCAGAACAGGCGGATCGCCTGCCCGCCTGCCGGTCTCTTCGACCCTGAAATCTCTTCCGGTCACCTTCTTAGCCATGTCCACCACCTCTCTCACAGAATAACCCAGGCCATACCCGCAGTTAAATGTGTCGCTGGCGCCCCCGTCCAGGAGGTATGCCAGGGCAACAACGTGCGCATCCGACAGATCGTCCACATGGATATAGTCCCTTATGCAGGTTCCGTCGGCTGTTGGATAATC
>CAZNTS010000148.1:0-3249 GCA_964576045.1 uncultured Nitrospiraceae bacterium
CTGCGATTCAGGAATATTCCACAACTATTCTGAAATGACCAGAGAGAACACTCTCGTAAAAGTTGAACTGAATTCCATCAATCCCGCATACGGTTCGCTGAAAGACTGAATGGAGACTCTCCAAAAAGATGAATCAGCATCTGACAAACCCTCAATCCTTTTTGTCCTTCCGGCCACTATAATAGGGGGTGCAGAGACAAAGGTCTTTAATCTCCTTCGTTCGTTGCATTCCTTTGAGAGCATCCTGATTACACACTCTGCTATTGTCAACTTTTTTTCAGGTCTTGGTACAAGAATTTATACCTTCGAAGACTTTCAGTGTGCCAATCCCTACATTCTTTCCCCTCGCAGCATCCTCGCGTATGCGCGTGCTATCAGGACTGTGGCGAATCGTGAGAATCCAGACGTTCTCCTTGGCGTCATGCATAATGGCGCACTTTTTGTCACGGTTGCACACGATCTTTTTCTCCTCAGAGCAAAACCAGTGGTGACCATCGAGGGGAACCTCACAGCCTATTTCAAGAGCATCGACCGCGTCCCTACAGTGAAGGAAAAATTGTTGATAACGTATTGTTTTAAACGTGCAAAAGGGATCATCGTGCCCTCGGACGGAGTGAAGGCCGACCTCATCGGTAATTACTCAGCAGCGACAGAGAAGGTGAGAACCATCTATAACGGCATAGACCTTGAGTCGCTTAAGAAATCAGCGGGGGAGAAAATCCCCTTCCAAAAGAATTGCCCTTGGATCATAACGGCCTGCAGGCTAACCTCTCAGAAGGACTTTGTGACGCTGCTCAAGGCATTCAGGATAATCAGGGATGCGGCGCCGGCAAAACTGTTCATCTTAGGAGAGGGAGAGTTGAAGGACGATATCAGGAGATTGTCCTGTGAACTGAAGGTGAATGAGGATGTCATCATGACAGGATTTCAGCAAAACCCCTTCCCGTACATTTCTATGGCTGACGTCTTCGTGCTCTCATCATTTTATGAAGGCTTTGGCAATGTGATCGTTGAGGCTATGGCGCTGGGCGTGCCCGTTGTCGCCACTGATTGCCCTTCCGGACCCAAAGAGATCATCAAAAATGGAGAGAATGGCTTTCTAGTGCCAGTGGGAGACTTTCAGGAATTGGCCGATCGCTGTTCCCTTGTGTTGCGCAACCAAGCGGCTAGGGAACTGATTTCCCTCAATGGTCTGAAAAGGGCCCAGGATTTCTCGGTCCATTCCATGGGGAAAGGGTTTGAGGAATGCCTCATGAAGTTCTCCGGGAATTGACATGGAAAAGGAACGGCTGACAATACGTCTCTACAAAAAGGGAGATGAACGGGGAATTATCGAGCTCTTCAAAAAAATATTCGGCAGGGAGATGACCCATGAGGAATGGCAGTGGAAATATACCGGCAGGGGGGAAACGAAGATCTATTCTTCCGTAGCCGTGCATTCGGAGATGGGGATAGTAGGTCATTATGGGGGATTGTGTCATCCGATAATATATCGGGGGAATCCTGCCCGATGCCTTGCCATCTGCGACGTTATGATACATCCACGCTTCAGGGGGATCGGGACGCTGAAGAAGCTTTCCTATCTTGTCCCACACGAGGCTGTGAAGGATGGCATCATAATGGGTTATGGGTTTCCGAACAGAGATACACTCTTAAGGCCGGCCATGAGCCTAAGAATATACGAAAATGTTGAGGATGTGCTAGAGGGCAACAAAGAAGTTGTATCCCATAATGATGCGGTCCGATATATGCTGAACCTTTTTCCACTGGACTATTCAGACTTCAGGATTGAACACCTGTGGGAATTGTGCAAGACGCAGTTATCACTCGCTGTGGTAAGGGACAGGAATTACCTCACGTGGAGGTACAAGCACCATCCCTTCTTCCGTTACGAACTTTGGGGACTCAGGAAGCGTTTTGGAAGGAAACTGCTTGGACTTGCCGTGTTAAGGGGGGAAGGAGAAAAGGTATTTCTCATTGATTTTCTGTCCCTTGCCGGCATGTTGGCTCCTCTGCTGAAACAGGTCGAAAACTCTATCCATTCATCGGGCGGAAAGACCCTAACCCTCTGGTTTCCCCCGTTCATGGAAAAACGCATTTCAGCTCTGTCTTTCTCAACGGTACGATCATGCACCTCCATCCCGCGCACCACTCATGAAAACACCCTCACAAAGAGTGAGATGGAAGGACAATTCTTCTATACCATGGGAGATACAGATTTCATGTAAGGATGGTGCATCTCAAGTCCGTTTCCGGCTATTATCTCTTCAACCTTACACTGCGTCTTCTTTCTCAGCGGGAATCAGCCGTCCCTTACATCAGCTGCTGCATCATGCCTCAGCCTGCAAACCCTGCAAAACATTACAACCTCGGCAAATGCTTAGAAAAGAAGGGAGATATGAGAAGGGCCAGGACCTATTATTTGAAATTCATAGACCTGGCCCGTGCAAACGACTTTAGTGCGAAGTGACAACCGCAGTCAGTAACTGCCTGCAGCATAGACCTCGGCTGATCAATATTTCATGATTTGATTGCCGAAAGTTGTTTTGTAGACCTTATACCAGTTGTCGTATATCCAGACCCAGACTTCAAACAGCACGTCGTCCTTTGGTGGGATTACAATCTTCTGGCCGAGCGCTTGCATCTCCTTGACCTCAAAATTATAGCCCACTGTTAAGTATGCCACATTGCCTTGTATTGAAATGTCCTTAATATTGAAGCCGTGATAAATAATATTTCCCTGATACCTGAGGTAGGTATGGAGAGTTTCCTGGTTCCTGTAAGCGGGATCATAGAACGTATACGTCTCCGGGAACTTGGCAAGCACACGATAATTCCAAAACTCTTCAACCCTCTGTCTCAGTTTCTCGGCCTTCTCTTGCGCTGACGGCCCTTTGACAGTTGAAACACCTGTGATGGCCCCTTCTTTCATGCTGATGTCCCTGTAGATGTAATCGGCATGGCTTCCACTGTAGTCCGAATACTTCAAATAGGTAATGGACATATCGTCCTTTCCTGGAAGGAAATCCGGCAACTCCGCGGAATACTTGCCCGGCTCATTAACGGCTATGTCCCTTTCCAGCCAGGTCTTGCCCTTATCATGCGAAAAAGTCATATAGATATTCGGCGCGATGTCCCTGTTGTCCTGCCACGCTGAAACGACTGTGCCGTCTTTTAGGACGTTCAGGACAGGATTCGACATGCCCGTAACCTTAAATTCCCTCCTGTCAAGCCTGACAGGGTCATTCC
>CAZNTS010000149.1:0-2713 GCA_964576045.1 uncultured Nitrospiraceae bacterium
GGGGTATCCGAAGCCGCCCCACCTTCCGTAACCTCCAAAGCCTCCGTAACCCCAGCCACCCATCCCAAAATGACCCACTCCTCCGTAATGGCCTCCATAATGGCCCATTCCGCCAAAGTGCCCCATTCCGCCGTGCGGCAAAGTAATCGCCGAATACTCACGTAATCGTTTAGGCATTAATGAGGGTGTCGGCGGTTTCTTGGCGTTCTCTCGATCAAACAATCCTGTGAGGAACACAAGCGGTATGAGAACGATTGGATTCTGAACAAATAGCCTCATACCTAGGAAAGGTGAACCTACTAGTTCGAATTACGGCGATCGTGAGGTCGTTTAAGGCTCGTTAGTTATAGTAATTCAGCTTACTTGTGAAATTCTTCCCTGAGCGATTCAAGTAGTTGTGCGTGACGTTGTTCGTCGTTCATGATCTTTGCGAAGCTACTCTTGATTGACGTAAGCATCCGAATGTGGTTTTCTGAGTCTTTAACAAGTGTTGTTAGTGTGTTTTTCATTTTCTCGTTGCCTGTTTGTTTTAATTCTTGAAACGGAACTGGTTGCTTCAGCAGTTTTGTGTAGCTTTCGACAAGGTCTTCTTCTACTCCTAACCAATAGGCAACGTTTTCGTCGATGACGCCGTGGTATCCTAACTCAACGTTCTTCTCAGCTTTTACAGCCTGATCTACTGTTTCGATTTCAGTAATTATTCTCTCTCTTCCCTTCTCTCCCATAGCAATCCGACATTATCCAAGTAGTTTCATTCACAGCTTTAAATTCAATCCGTAATTTCGCTCTTCGAGCCAAGCGAGCATCGGTGGTGTGCGATTGCTGTGTTACGGTACCCTCATTCGGTACAGCGTCTAGATTCTATGCGTTACTGTGTTTTGAATAACAGTTAACCACTTACCCTCCGTTAATCGTGATTCCTGGTCTACCTAGCGATTATCAGTACTCTAGAAAACGAGTTCAAATTCTGTTGTCCGCACCACCACAGGCACCCCCCCAAAGAAGAAGTACCAACGACGACTACGGTTCATGTATGCTTCTTCAGGCCCATCTTCTCAACGAGGGCTTGGTATCGAGGCTCATCCTTAAGGTTCTCGAAAACGTGGTCACTAGTTATCTGCGACAGGTAACCAGAGCCTTCATCGTACGCCCTCTCAAGCCATTCCATAGCCTTCTCCTTCTCGCCAAGCACCGCATAGACACCAGCCATTGCTGTCGCTGAGGCAGGTTTGCTTCCTTCCGCGTTGAGTTCGGCGAGGAGTTTCCTAGCCTCCTCCGGTCTTTGGGCCTTCACGTACGCCCATGCTAAATCGCTGTAAAATGTTGGCGTTCTGGACCTCTCAACTGCCCGCTTCACCATAGCTAACCCCTCATCGACCCTTCCGGTCTGAATATATGCTAAGCCGAGGTTGTCGAGGAAGACCGAGTTGCTCGGGTCCAGTTCAACGGCGTCTTTCAGGTGTTTGATCGCCTTCTCGTACTGGCCTGCGGAAAGATACTGAGCCCCTGCTAGCCCTGAGGTGTGAACTGAGAGCGGGTCTAGCTCCAAGGCCTTCTCAACCTGCTGGAGGCACTCCTCCCACCGAGGTATATTCCCATAGTTGAGTGCTAGGTAGATGTGGGCGAGGGCAAGATTGGGGTTAAGCTGGATTGCTCTTTTTAGTTCCTTCTCCACGCCCGCAAAATCGTAGGTATTCAGAAGTGAGAGCGAGAGAGCCACGTATGCTTCGGGAAGGGAATCGTCTAGTTCAAGCGCTTTCCTAGCGTACTGCTCAGCTTTCCGATAGGCTCCCTTCGGCTCTACGAGGTCTAGGAATCCAAGTATGGAATGCGCCTCCGCTAGTCCGCTGTAGGCCGCGGCATAATTCGGGTCCTGACCGAGTGCCCGCTCGAAGTAGTCGATTGCGGCCAACAGTGAGTTACGGTCCCACCTGTCCAGCTTCAATCGTCCCTTCAGGTAGAGAGTGTAAGCCTCGGTGCTTGACGTTCCTCCTTTCTCGATCTTTCTCTTGTCATGATTAGAAAGCTTGAGCTGTAGGGAAGAGGCGACTTTCTCCGCTACCTCGCTTTGCACTGCGAAAATGTCTTCCAGGCTTCTATCGTAGTTCTCCGCCCACAGATGCTTATCGGATTCCGCGTCTATCAGCTGTACCGCAATCCTCACTCTGCTTGCGGCTTTTCTCACGCTCCCTTCGAGAAGTGTTCCGACGTTAAGTTCCCTAGCTATCTCCAAGGCCTTCTTGTCTTTTTTCTTGTATCCCATCACCGACGTTCTGGAGATAACGCCGAGTCCAGGTATTCTCGAGATAGTCGAGATCAGTTCCTCAGTCATTCCGTCCGCCAAGTACTCGTCATTTGGGTCAGGGCTGAAGTTCTGTAACGGCAAAACAGCGACCCTATGTTTGTCAAGTCCGGACCGTCGTGACGTAAGTGCTGGAGGAACAAAACTCTTCGACCGAGCAAGGTCCGCTGGCTCCAAAACCTCTCACCACGTATTCGAAATAATGGTCAAGGGCCTATGCCGCGGCCGGAGCAGGCTTGAATTGACCCGCAGGTCTTTACCCACCAAAAGTACAAACCAGCTGGGCAGTAGATTGGATTCTCTTGGTACGAGATCTGTCCCTGATACCCAACCATGTACGGCTTGACTACCAAGAAATTGTTGTCTATGCACAAATAGAGATAGATGTAGAGATTAATTGCCAACTGCTGC
>CAZNTS010000150.1:0-3976 GCA_964576045.1 uncultured Nitrospiraceae bacterium
TTTAAGTATAACAGCTTCCAAGCTCATTCAGGGCGCATCCATAGGCAAGTAATGAACGATACGTGAGCAGCTTCTTCTGGATTCCAGTAGAGGGCAGGCGAAAGAAACTCTGCCGATTCAAGTGTTAGTCATACACGTGGGCTGCGTTATCCCTTTATAGCCTGTATTCTGTCAGTCAGCTCCCAAGGCAACCCTATATCCATCCTTCCAACATGGCCGTATGCCGCGAGTTTTCTGTAAAACCCGCCTTTCAGCGTTGAAGGCAAGTACCTTAAGTTGAACTGTTTGACAATCCCCGCAAGGCGGAAATCGAAGCATTGCTCGACAATCTTCGATATTCTTTCATCTGGAATTCTTCCCGTGCCGAAGGTCTCGGCCTGTATGCTGACAGGTCTTGAAAGACCGATAGAGTAGCTTAGCTGCATCTCGCATTCATCGGCCAGCCCAGCTGCAACGACATTCTTGGCGGCATAGCGGGCCGCGTAAGCGCCTATTCGATCAATACGCGACGGATCTTTTCCGCTGAGGGCCGCGCCGCTTTGGCGTGAGTATTCCCCATATGTATCGATGGCATTTTTCCTTCCCGTCAGTCCGGAATGTACTGATGGCCCCCCCAAGATGAAAGGGCCGTCGGGATTAATGAATACCCTCGTGTTTCGATCCGGCCTTATCTCTTCATCCAGAAATACGGAATCAATAACTGCCTGCCGTATATCGTCCTCCAACCTCCTCATATCAGGCCCTCCTTCTGTCGACACCCGGTCCTGACTGGCGATCACCGTGACACTGTGAATCTTCCTGGGTATGCCGTTCTTGTACTCCACTCCCACTTGGGTCTTACCGTCAGGGGACAGATAGGTAAGTATCTTCTGAAGCCTGAGAGAAGTCAGTTTCCTAGCAAGCTTGTGGGCGAGCCATATCGGAAGGGGCATAAAAGCCGGGGTCTGATTGCAGGCAAATCCGAAGACAGTTACCTGATTGCGGACCGGTATTGCGTCTATCTCCTCATCCGACAACTCCCTTTCGTCTGAGCAACAATGCTCCTCATGGGGCAAGCTCCGGAGACTTGTTACTATGCTGCAGGTTCTAGCATTGAAATCTTTCTGGTCATAGCCGATCTGGCTTATCACCTGCCTTGCGATGTTCGGAAAATCCACACTCGCACCAGACTCAAATCGTGCAGCCACGAAGATGATGGCGGTGGACACGGCACATTCGGCGATAACCCGTGAATAGGGATCCTGCTGGAGGAAATGGTCAACAATAGCATCGCTCACCTGGTCACAGAGCTTGTCGGGATGGCCCTCTGTAACGGATTCTGAAGTGAAAATGAAGTCCTTTTTCATGGAATGCTCCCCCTCTCTATCTTCTTTGTTCCTTCATTCACCAACAAGGGGACTACTGCGGCACCTCCTATCACAAGACTGTCGACAATACCAATAGGAGCGATGCCAAGCAGATTCCTCAGTCCCGGGATTATCATGGCAAGAAGTTGTATTGCAAAGGATCCGCCAAGGGCTGCAGTAAGGTATTTGTTGGGCTGCATTTTCTCTTTACCAAAGATGCTGTTTCGCTCCGAGCGGCAGCTTATAACATGTAGAAGCTGCCCTGCCGTAAGACCCAGGAACGCCAGTGTGCTTGCTTTCTGGCCGCGACCGTATCGTACAAGGCCATATCCATAAGCCCCTAATGCACCAGCAGACAGCACTCCTGACTCAAAGGCGATTCTTTTGAAATCCGAAGTCCTAACAATTGGGTCATTGGGGTCTCGCGGAGGACGGCTTAAGACATCAGGCTCCGGGGGTTCGAGGGCAAGAGCCAATCCGGGCGCTATGTCCGACATAAGATTGATCCAGAGAAGCTGGATCGCGCTCAGCGGTTGGCCAAGCCCTCCGGCAACAGCGGCAAACATGACCATAATTTCGCTGAGATTGGTAGAGAGCAAAAAATGGACGGATTTTCTGATGTTATTGTAGATTGTCCTTCCCTGGCTTATTGCGATAATCATGGTTTCGAGATTGTCGTCTTCGAGGATGACGTCCGCTACCTCACGCGCTACGTCTGTGCCGGTATGACCCATGGCGATGCCTATCTCAGCAGCCTTCAGAGCGGGGCCGTCATTTATCCCGTCTCCAGTCATGGCAACAATCCTTCCCGCTTTCTGGAGTGCCTGGACTATCTGGAGCTTGTGTGCCGGGCTGACGCGTGCGAAGACATGCACCCTCTCACAGAGCGCCTTCATCACTTCAGGTTCGATTCTTGCAAGATGCGTTGAATCGAGAATTTCGAGTTGCTGCCCTCTGCTCAGGTTCAGTTCCTTCCCGATTGCATATGCTGTAGGACTTTGATCGCCTGTAATCATAATGGTGTCTATCCCGGATTGATGAAAGCGATCAATCAGGTCCTTTACACCGATTCGTATTGGGTCAGTCATGCCCACAAGGCCGATCCATACAAGGTCCTCTGGCATCCGCTTCTCAAATTGAATATCCGCATCCTCTCCCCAGAAATACGCTACACCAAGTATGCGTAGGGCTTCGCCCGCCATCCGTTCATTTTCCGTCTGAATCACGTCCCTGTCTTCCCCAGTCAGGAGGACTTTGTCTCCGTCCTTTAACTGATAAGTGCACATTGACAGGACTTCCGTAGGACTTCCTTTCACCGCAATGATCTTACCGCCATCGGGGAGCGCGTGCAGGGTGCTCATGCAGTTTCGTTCTTCAGAGCGGTGATTAATTCTGAGCAGAGGGAATCTTTCCCTGATGCCGATGACATCCGTACCAGCATCGATGGCCATATATATAAGGGCATTCTCGGTGGGTGAACCCCTGAGGACATATCTATTCTCTTGCAGGCTTGTCTCAGATTCGTTACAAAGTACGGTTGCATGGATGAGTTTCAGGAGTTCATCACTTAAAAATGGGTTCACAGACCCGCCGTCTCCTATAAACTTTCCTCCGGATATTTCATAGCGCTTCATTCCCGCATGAACCGCAGTAACTGACATCCTGTTCAACGTTATCGTTCCTGTCTTGTCAAGGCAGATGGTCTGGATTGATCCAAGAGTCTCCACAGCTTCGAGATGGCGTATGAGGACATTTAGCTTATTCATCCTCTTTATCCCGAGAGCAAGGGTTGTGGTGGCCACTGCTGGAAGCCCTTCAGGGACGGCAGCCACCGCAAGGGATATAGAAGTCTTGAGCATCTGCAAGAAGCCGTAGCCGCGAAGAAGTCCCACGATGAAAACGACCCCGCACACCCCACCGCAGATGACCACCAATTGAGCACCCATCCTGTTTAATTGCCGCTCCATTGGTGTTTCAGGAGTGCTCGCCTCTCCCACGAGGGCCTGGATCTTCCCAATCTCCGTAAACCTTCCAGTGGCCACTGCCACAGCGAGGCCCTGTCCGCCAGTGACGAGAGTCCCCATATAAACCATATTTTTCCTGTCACCCAGAGGAATCTCGTCCTCGGGGATCGTGGAAATAGTCTTTATTACAGGAAGGCTCTCGCCGGTCAAAGCCGACTCATCAATACTCAGGTGGGTTGCTTCGATAAGCCTTGCATCTGCGGCAATATAACTGCCCGGTTTGAGAACGAGGAGATCTCCAGGTACAATATGTTCGGCTCCTGTCTCCATCAGCGTTCCGTCCCGTATCACCATGGCAGTTGGCCTGACAAGACTCTTCAAGCTATTAATTGTTTTTTCGGTCTGGCTCTCCGTGGTATACCCTATTGCCGCGTTTATCAGCACGACGCCAGCGATCACCACAGCATCAGCGATGCCACCAGTAAAGATTGAAATGCCGGCAGCCACGCCGAGGAGTGCTACAGGAAGAGACTGGAACTGTCCTATGAAGATGCTCAATCCCGAGCGAGGCACGGACTCCGGAAGCAGATTGGGGCCATATTGTTTAAGGTGTGCGTTTGCAAGATCGGTGGAGAGTCCTAAGTTCCCAGAACAGCGAAAAAAACT
>CAZNTS010000151.1:0-7743 GCA_964576045.1 uncultured Nitrospiraceae bacterium
TCATGAGCTCGCCCATGTCCTCTGCAGACACCGTAAGTCCCGTTAGGTCCAGGTCTCCGTCTAAGGGCAGCAGGCCGATGGGGGATTGCAGCCCCTTAACCCTGCCCTCAACGCGCTCGCACATCCACTTGAGTACTCTGCTGTTTTCACTGAAGCCTGGCCACAAGAATTTCCCGTTTTGGTCCTTTCTGAACCAGTTTACGTAGAAAATCCTTGGTGCTTTGGTGCCGAGTCTTTCCCCAATGGAAAGCCAGTGAAGGAAATAGTCGCCCATATGGTAGCTACAGAAGGGTTTCATGGCAAATGGATCCCTTCTCAGGTTTCCAACAGCACCGATGTTGGCGGAAGTGGTTTCGGATGCCGCTGTCGCACCAAGGAAGACGCCGTGCTCCCAGGAAAAGGCTTCGTAGACGAGGGGAACAACGCTGCCGCGCCTGCCACCGAATATTAATATATCGATGGGAACGCCCTCCGGATTTTCCCAATCCTTAGAAATCACCGGGCATTGGGACGCAGGTGCGGTAAACCGGGCATTCGGATGAGCCGCATCTGCCTTGCTGTCAGGTGTCCAGTCGCGGCCTTTCCAGTCTATAACATGGGAAGGAGGATCATCGGTCATTCCTTCCCACCAGACGTCACCGTCATCAGTCAGGGCGCAGTTTGTGAAAATGACATTCTTCTTCAGAGTATCCATTGCCATGGGATTAGTTTCATAAGACGTCCCCGGGGCAACTCCGAAAAAGCCGCTTTCCGGGTTAATGGCGTGCAAGCGCCCATCCGGAGAGATTTTCATCCAGGCAATATCGTCGCCAATGCATTCGCATTTCCACCCTTTCAGTGATGGCACCATCATGGCGAGGTTGGTCTTGCCGCACGCCGAAGGGAAAGCAGCAGCAACGTGGTAATGTTTACCCTCAGGGTTCGTCAGATGCAGGATGAGCATGTGCTCTGCCATCCACCCTTCCCTCTTGGCCATGGCGGAGGCGATGCGCAGAGCAAGGCATTTCTTGCCAAGCAAGGCATTCCCGCCGTAACCTGATCCATAAGACCAGATCAGGTTCTCCTCTGTGAAATGGCTGATGTATTTGTTCTCCATGGGTGCACAGGGCCATTGCACGTCCTTCTGGCCTTTCTCCAAGGGCGCGCCGACGGAATGGAGGCAGGGGATGAAATCCCCGTCCTGGCCGAGAAGCTCCAAAATCTGTGAACTGACCCGGGTCATGATATGCATGTTCACCACAACATAAGGGCTGTCAGTGATCTCCACCCCTATCTTTGCTATGGGAGAACCGATGGGTCCCATCGAAAAAGGGATGACATACATGGTGCGGCCCTTCATGCAGCCCTTGTAGAGGCGCGTCATTGTGTCCTTGAGTTCAAGCGGCGCGACCCAGTTATTTGTGGGTCCGGCCTCTTCTTTTGATGAGGTCGAGATAAAGGTGCGATCTTCGACACGTGCCACATCGCTCGGATCCGACCTGAAGAGATAGCTGTCCTGACGTTTTTTGAGGGGAGTTGCGCTGCCGTTGGCAACCAGCTTATCCATCATGAGCCTGTATTCTTCCCTGGAACCGTCACATACGTATACCTCGTCGGGTTGGCATGTGGCGGCTACTTCTAGAATCCAGGCACTGAGTTTCTTGTTCTTTACCAAAGTGTTCATGTATTCCACCCCTTTCAAAAGGTTATGCCGGCTGCGATAGTATACTCATGAAGCTAACCCGGGTAAAATGAAAAAAGTCTGAAAAGAGGTTCCCCAGCTTTCATTTATAGCGCATACGACTTAACATATGAATTATACGAATTACTCCATGAAAAAATCCATAAAAGTGTGTATTTAAGACTTCTTATGGAATAAACCGGACAACTAGGACCGGAGACAGGATCAAGTCAGGCGCGGCAACAAGCCAACTAGAAGCTTCCCAATCCCAAAGCGTCTCTAACGAGCTCCATTGTCTCTCTGGCTATCCCCGTTGCCTTTTCAGTCCCCTTGTTCACAACATCGTGGAGAGCGTCGGGATTATTTTGAAGTTCCTTCCGCTTTGTCCAGATTGGCTCCATGACCCCGAAGACGTTCTTTATTAAGATCTTCTTGCAGTCGATGCAACCAATCTCCGCGGTCCTGCACCCGTGGGCAGCGTATTCCTGTTCTTCCTTTGAAGAGAAGATTTTGTGGAGCTGGTGGACAGGTGAGCGTTCGGGATCCCCCTTGTCTGTCCGTCTCTTCCTCGCCGGGTCCGTCATCATCGTTAGTATCTTTCGCTCAACCACTTCCGGGGGATCGGAGAGATAAATCGCATTGTCGTAGCTCTTGGACATCTTCCTGCCGTCTACGCCGGGGACCTTCGGGAAGTCGGTGAGAAGCGCCTCGGGCTCGGGAAAGACCTCCCCGTAAAGGTAATTAAATCTCCGCGCAATCTCTCTGGATATCTCCAGATGAGGCACCTGGTCAATCCCCACGGGCACATATCTTGCGCGGTAAATAATGATGTCAGCGGTCTGGAGGAGTGGATAGCCGAGAAAGCCGTACGTTGAGAGGTCCCTGTCCTTTAACTCCTGAATCTTTTCTTTGTATGTCGGAACCCGTTCGAGCCATCCGAGAGGAGTCACCATCGAAAGCAGAAGATGGAGTTCAGCGTGCTCCGGCATTCTGGACTGAACAAAAATGGTGCACTTGTCGGGGTCAAGCCCTGCGGCGATGAAGTTCATAAGCAGATCCCTGGTCGACTCCTTTATGGCCTCAGGGTGTGCATATCCGGTGGTCAGGGCATGCCAGTCGGCAATAAAATAAAAACAGTCGTACTGTTCCTGAAGTCTTACCCAGTTCTGGAGGGCTCCCACAAGGTTTCCGAGGTGAAGCTTCCCGCTGGCCTGCATTCCGCTCAAAACGCGATCTTTCACGTTACCTCCCACATAGAAGCGGCGTTGACAAGATTTTGCTTATAAATCATATATCTTAACCTAATATAGGAATGGCGCTGAAGCGGCATTTACATAACCTTACAAGAAAGGAAATTCAGGCAACAAGAGATGATTCAAATATCTTATTATCGGGTATATTACGAAGTCCGTAATTCTTAGAAATATCAATGCCAGTAAAATAAGAAATCCGTATCGTTCGATTTTGCTGTAGGCGAGAGCTTGTCTATTCGGAAGTATTCCAATTAAGATTGAACTTCCATCGAGCGGCGGTACAGGGATCAGATTAAAAACGCCCAACCCGATATTGATTGTCACTGTCAAGTATGTCATCAGTAAAATGGGTTTAAACAACTTCTCCCCTAGGAAACCAAAATTCGTGTCAGGAATGCTTACAAGAAGTTTGAAAGCGATAGCAGCTATAATAGCGATAACGAAATTTGTTGCAGGACCTGCAATTGAAACCCACATCATGTCTTTTTTGGGATTTCTCAAGTTGTTCGGATTGACCGGCACCGGTTTTGCCCATCCAATCATTCTGGTGACAATGAAGGCTAACGTTCCGACAGGATCGAGATGCTTCAATGGGTTGAGTGTAAGTCTGCCCAGCATCTTTGCAGTAGGATCACCCAATCTATAGGCGACATACCCATGTGCTAATTCATGGAATGTAACTGCTATAAGTATGGGGCAGGCAAGGAGAACTATTTGTTGAATTATATTTGCGATGTCCAATGTGCGTTGCCTTATATGGTTTAGAAATTTACCGTCGAATCAGATCAGGTTCATGCCCTGTGGATCACGCTCCGATAAACCTACTCTCATGAGATCGGGATATGGGAACGGTGGATTGCATGTTATTATGTCAGATTGAGCAAAAAAGGTAAATAGGTCTTCAAAATTCATGCAGTATTGTATATAATCAACTCTAGGTCATGTCTGCCGTAATTGTGATACCTGCCCGTTATGACTCTACCCGCTTTCCGGGAAAGCCGCTTGCCCCCCTGAAAGGGAAACCCATTATTCAGCATGTATTTGAAAATTCAAGGAACGCTAGAGCCGCGGAGGATGTTATCGTTGCCACGGACAGCGAGACTATATTCGAACGGGTGAGCTCCTTTGGTGGAAAGGCAGTGATGACTTCCAGTGACCATGTCTCCGGTACGGACAGAGTTGCGGAGGTCGCCGCTTTACTACATTGTGATATAATCGTGAATGTCCAAGGTGATGAACCTCTGATAAGGCCCTGGATGATCGACGATGCGGTCGGTCTTCTCACTGACGAAAGGGCCCATATCGGTACTCTCGTTAAGAAGATAGTAAATCCCGAGGAGGTCGTGGACCCCAATGTGGTTAAAGTCGTGTTTGATGGGGACGGCTTCGCGCTTTACTTTTCGCGCTCGCCCATTCCCTATCACAGGGACGAATGGAAGGAACTGAGTACATTTTCCGTTCAGAGGTCTTTGTTCCTAGTTTTCAAGCATATAGGGATTTATGCATACAGACGGGACGTGCTCTTGAAACTCACCCGCATGAAACCATCAAAACTTGAGGAAAGAGAGAAACTTGAACAGCTTCGTGCCTTGGAAAACGGGGTTAGGATAAAGGTTAAGGAGACGTCGACAGAAACAATCGGGGTTGATACCCCACAGGATCTGGAAAGGGTGGAGAGATGGCTAAATTTATCTTCGTGACAGGTGGTGTGGTTTCATCGCTTGGAAAGGGGATTGCCGCTGCCGCAATCGGCGCACTTTTAGAGGCAAGGGGGCTTAAGGTGACAATCCAGAAGCTTGATCCTTATATCAATGTCGATCCGGGTACATTGAGTCCGTTTCAGCACGGGGAAGTATTTGTGACGGATGACGGTACCGAGACCGACCTTGACCTGGGTCATTACGAAAGGTTCACCCATATACGTACGTCGCAGGCAAATAACTTCACGACGGGCAAGATTTATTACAACGTGATTACAAAGGAGCGACGAGGCGATTATCTCGGTGACACTGTGCAGGTGGTTCCACACCTTACCGATGAGATAAAGCAAGCGATCAAGTCCGTGAGCAATAACAATGATGTGGTTATAGTGGAGATCGGCGGCACTATAGGTGATATAGAAAGTCTTCCTTTTCTTGAATCGATAAGGCAGATGCGGTACGATGTGGGCAGGGAAAACGTGCTCTATGTGCATCTTACGCTTGTCCCTTATATAAAGACGGCAGGGGAACTCAAGACGAAACCAACCCAGCACAGCGTCAGGGAGTTGCGTGCCATAGGTATCCAGCCCGATGTGCTACTTTGCAGAACGGACAAACCTCTCCCCCCCGAGGCAAAGAAGAAGATTGCGATCCACTGTAACCTTGATGAAGATGCCGTAATTAACGCGGTCGACGTGGAAACGATTTATGAGGTGCCTTTGGCGCTCAGCGCAGAGGGCCTTGACCAGCAGATTACAGATAAACTGAAACTGCCTTCAAGAGGGAAGGACCTTGGACTTTGGAAGGACATAGTCAGGAAGATCAAAGAACCTAAAAATGAGGTGAACATCGCCATAGTCGGAAAGTACGTGGGCCTAAAGGATTCCTACAAAAGTCTCATGGAGGCCCTTATTCACGGAGGGATAGCCAATGACGCGAAGGTGAGTCTTCAGTGGGTGGATTCAGAGGAGATCGAGATCCATGGTCCCGATGCTTTTCTCTCTGAGGCCGACGGAATCCTTGTTCCCGGCGGGTTTGGGTACCGTGGTATAGAGGGAAAGATTGCAGCAATCGCTTATGCAAGGGAAAAGAAGATACCATATTTCGGAATATGTCTGGGGATGCAGTGTGCGGTGATTGAGTTTGCACGCAATGTGTGCGGACTTGATGCCAACAGCTCTGAATTCAACATCAACGCCAAAGACCCGGTAATCTACCTCATGGAAAGATGGTTCGACTTCAGAAGGGGAAGGGTAGAGGAGAGGAGCGAGGTTTCGGAAAAAGGCGGGACTATGAGACTAGGAGCTTATCCATGTATCATCGATCCTAATACCCAGGCCTACCGCGCATACTGCGTCAAGGAAATAGCGGAAAGGCACAGACATCGGTATGAGTTCAACAACGCCTACCGGGGCATCTGTACCCGCCATGGCATGAGAGTAAGCGGCACAAGTCCGGACGGAGAGCTCGTTGAGATCATTGAGATAGAAGACCATCCATGGTTCCTGGGATGTCAGTTCCATCCCGAATTCAAATCTAGGCCCACTGAGCCCCATCCCTTGTTTAAAGCGTTTATAGGCGCTGCCCTGAAAGAGAAGAAGTCACTTTTTCCGTACGCAACGGAGGAACGGGGCGACAAGAAGTGACTCGGAAGATCAATATAGCTGGCGCAATTGTTGGAGGGGACGCACCACCTTTGATTATAGCCGGGCCCTGTGTAATTGAATCTGAAGAGATAACCTTTGAGACTGCAAGAAGGCTGAAGGAGACATGTTCGACAATTGGTCTTTCTTTTATCTTCAAAAGCTCGTATGACAAGGCGAACAGGACATCCATGAAATCTTCTAGAGGCCCCGGGATTGATAGAGGGCTGAAAATACTTTCTGATGTCAAGAGCAGACTCGGTGTTCCTGTCATCTCTGATGTGCACTCCGTTGAAGAGGTGAGGCCTGCGGCCGAGGTCCTCGACGCATTACAAATTCCAGCATTTCTTTGCAGACAGACTGATATTGTCCTTGCGGCTGCAAATACAGGGAAGGCAGTGAACATAAAAAAAGGACAGTTCCTTGCGCCATGGGACGTGAAAAATATCATCGAGAAGTTTACTTATACCGGAAACCACGATCTCTTTATCACTGAGAGAGGTACGTCTTTCGGGTATAACAACCTAGTAGTGGACTTCAGGGGATTTCCTATTATGCGTTCTTTCGGCTATCCGGTGCTATTTGATGTGACCCACAGTCTCCAGCTTCCCGGAGGAAAGGGGAGCAGTTCTGGCGGAGAAAGGGAGTTTGCCGAACCCTTGGCAAGGGCTGCAGTGGCTGTCGGAGTCGACGGTCTGTTCTTGGAAGTGCATCCGGAACCAGAGAAAGCGCTCTGTGACGGTCCGAACATGATTAGGTTGGACAATTTCGAGAGACTCATCACTATGATTAAGGCCATCGACGGTTTAGCGCGGTGAATGGGTGATATGAAAAGGAATTATGCATCACAGATAGCTGATGTTTGAATGGCGAGAGGACGAATGATGGACATGCTAGACATCGCAAGAAAGGTTTTGAAGACAGAAGCCGACGCTGTTCTCGCCCTTATTGAGAAACTTAACAGCGATTTCGACAAGGCAGTAGAAATAATCTTCAAGAGCAAGGGCAGAGTCGTAGTTACGGGTATGGGCAAGTCGGGTCTAGTGGGCAAAAAGATTGCGGCGACACTTGCGTCGACAGGTACCCCCGCTTTCTTTCTTCATCCTGCCGAGGCAAGCCATGGAGACCTCGGCATGGTCACCTCAGATGATGTGATTATTGCCATATCAAACAGCGGAGAGACAGATGAACTCGTGGGGCTGATCCCTTTTCTCAAGAGGTTTAGGGTGGGATTGATTTCTATGACCGGCAATCCTGGCTCCACTCTTTCAAAAGTGGCTGACGTAAATCTTGATATCTCTATAAAGGAAGAGGCCTGCCCTCTAGGCATTATACCTACCGCGTCCACCACTGCTACAATGGCAATGGGGGATGCTGTTGCTGTAGCACTACTGATGAAGAGAGGTTACAAGGAGGAGGATTTTGCCTTTTTCCACCCCGGCGGCAGTCTTGGAAAGAAACTCTTTATTAAGGTCAGGGACCTTATG
>CAZNTS010000152.1:0-3184 GCA_964576045.1 uncultured Nitrospiraceae bacterium
GTTCACGACCGAGGTGTCAATGATCTCGATAAGCGTGGGCAGCATGACGGTGAGAGCGACAATCCACTTGTTCACCATAAGAACATCCCCGCCTCTACTCCGGGCAACTTAATCCCTCACAATTATTGTCGGACAGACAGACATTCCGACCCTCAAGGCATGTTTAGGGTCGGTGTTCTTATCAAGAACTATCTTCACAGGTATTCTCTGTACGACTTTCACATAGTTCCCCGTGGCATTCTCCGGCGGCAGGAGCGAAAATACTGAACCCGTGCCTGCCATAACGCTATCGACCTCGCCCTCAAACGTCCTACCGGGATATGTATCCACTTTAATCTTTACCTTCTGTCCTGGCTTCACCCGCTCCAGTTGTGTTTCCTTATAATTTGCAACAAGCCACACATCTCCAAGCGGAACAACGGACATAAGTGGCTGCCCGGCCTGTATCTGGTTTCCAACCTCCACGGTCTTCCTCGTTATATATCCGTCTGATGGGGCATAGATCTTTGTATAGCCGAAATTCAGTTCTGCAGCCCTGAGCATAGCCTCTTTTTGTCCTACAGAAGACGTCTGTGAACTCCTCGCGGCCTCCGCTTGCTTAAAAAGCGCTCTCTGCGTTTCGACCGCTTTCTCTGCCTGCTTTAACTGTTCCTCCGCAGCCTTGACCTGTGCCAAGGCTACTTTGTTCCATGTCATCGTTTTTTCATACCGCTCTTTGGAAACAGCGTCCTTCTTAAAAAGATTTTCGGCCCTTCGCATATCGATCTCAGCTTGGGCAAGATTCGCCTGCTGAAGCTCAAGGTTAGCTCTCGAAACCTCCACTACAGCAAGAGCTTCTAAAACCTGTTTCTTCGAAGCCTCTATCCGTGCGTCGACCTCCTTCACCTTTGCCTTTTCAGCGCTCATCTCCGCTGAAGCCTCGCTAACCTTTGTATCATAATCGGCGGGGTCTATCTCAAGGAGAAGGTCCCCCTTCTTCACGCTTTGATTGTCGACCACATGGATATTTTTCACCGTCCCGCTCACCTTAGATGCGATGACGTGGACGTGTCCGTCCACGAATGCGTCGTCAGTGCTGATATGGGTGTTCTTGTACTGTATGTAGAAAAAAACAACAAATGCGCCTATTACCGCAAGGACAGCAAAGATGACCAGCGCCGCTATATTTCTTTTGTGATTATTACGTGAAGGCTGTGCTGTTTCAGGCTGTTTTATTTCTTCCATATCGTCCTCTCTGTAAAACCCCTCCCCCCAATTAGTAGAAGCTGGTTATTTATACACCTCTGACAGATTTCGTCCAATGGCATACAACGCTGCGCATTCGGCCCTCCTCATGTCATAAAGCGACCTATAATAGTTTGTCTCAGCCACTGTCAGGAGAGTGACCGCATCGAGCACCTCTGTGGCAGTGCCGACACCTTCCTCGTATCTCACTCTGTTGATCCTGAGGTTCTCCTCCGCCTGTCCGGCAGCGTCCTTCGTGACCTTGATTCGATCAATTGCATTCCTAAGATCGAAGATGTCCTTTTCGACTTCGAGCCTTATCTCGTCAGCCAAACGTGCGCGCTGCTCCTGTAACTGTTCTTTCTGATGTCCGATCTTCACGACCTCAGCCCTGGTGCTGCCGCCACTGAAAAGGTTTACCGTCATCTCCAGAAGGATGGAGGCATTCCCCTGATGGAGCATAAACCGGTTCTCCGCATAGTCGTAGGAAGCCTCCGCGAAAAACCTGGGGTAGTATTCCGATTTTCTGGATGCCTCCTCGAAGTTCAGGGATCTCATGTTCTCATCCACAATCCTCATCTCGGGTCTCCTCTCCAGCGCTGTCTCCCATGCCTTTTCCCTTTCCAGGATAAGGTACTCGGTAGGTGCTTCCGTTATGTCCATCACGCGTACCTCGGTAGTCAACGGACGGGCAAGAACGGTATTCAGTCGCGACGCATTGATGGCTCTGACGTTCTGCACGTTCAGTAGTTTCTGCTGAGCATCCGAAAGCCTGACCTCAGCCTGAAGCAGATCGTTCTTAGTGATCACGCCGTTCTCATAAAGATTAGTTGCATCACGGAGATGCCCCTGGACGCTCTCGACTTCCTTTTCAGCGACCTGCATCAGTTTCTCGGACTCAAGGAGATCAAAATAGGCAACGGCAAAATCAAGGGAGACCTGGTTCCTTACTCTCAATGTGTCGAGCTTCCTTGTGTCCAGCACGGAAAGGCTTGCCCTGTACTTAGACACGTTGCCCTGGAAATCATAAAGCAGTTGCTGCACCCTGAGGCTGTAAGAAACAAAACTCCTTTCTGACGTGGGAGCAATCAGAGAATCGAATATCGCCTTCGGCTCATAGGCGAGGAACGTCTGGCTGGCCGACGCATTGACGCTTGGAAGCAGGAAAGACTTTGCAATGTACGAGTCCGCCTGCGAGATATTTTCCTGCTGCTGTGCAACCTTTATCGTCCGGTTGTTCTCCACAGCTAGTCTCATACCCTCTGCAAGAGTGAGCACTTCACCATAAGCGCCGTTTGCAAAGACCGACAGGAAGAGTATTCCAGTAACAACGCTCCGGCGACACTTTCTCACTTTACGGTACCTTCGACGAAGATCTCGACAAATCCAATGATCACCCGCTCCCTCTCCTTGCATTCAACCTTTTTTTTCAGAACGATCTCCTGGGTATTAAAGTATGAAAATAACATTCCTAAAAAGGCGAGTGCCCCAATCTCGGGGTTGAATTTTCTCACCTTTCCCCTGGCCTGAAGATCCCTGAAATATGATGCCAAAGTCCCTACTATCTCATCAATGAAATTGTGATAAATCATCTTCACCTTTGACGGGTAGCGATGGATCTCCAAATGCATGATCCTTATCAGCTCCCTGCGCTCGTACAGCCTCTCAAGAAACCTCTTAGCGATTTCAGAGAGCGCGTCCCTGTACTCCATGCCTCTCACTTCGACGACCAGGTCCTTTAATGTTGGAAGAAAGGAATAGGTAAGGATCATTTCCTCAAAAAGCTTCTCCTTCGAATGGAAGTACCTGAAGAGAGTCACTTCGGAGATTCCCGCATGTTTAGCGATCTCTTTCGTAGGCGTGCCGAGGTAGCCGTTCCTTGAGAAAAGCCTCAGACCGGTTTCCAGTATCTTGTGCCTTGTGTCCCGCGGTTTCATATAAGTTAGTACTTACTTACATA
>CAZNTS010000153.1:0-2825 GCA_964576045.1 uncultured Nitrospiraceae bacterium
AAGCAATAAGAAGTGTCGCTCAGGGCGACGGAAAATCCTTTTCCCTGGAGATAAATACATCGGAAGCAGCACTCCGGCAGTTCGTCGGCGTCGGCTGCCGGCAGGGAATAGCCGCCCGCCCGAAATTCGGCTAACTTATTCAGGTTCATGCTAAAACCCATTTAAAATTCCTTTAACATGCCAGCGGATGAAGAGTTCGGTGAAATACAATGATAAGGGCCCGTGATGTTATATACTAAAAGAGATAATCTTTTGGTTTATCTGTTTGACACCAATAATGATTTTTATTATCATAAATCCATCCATGCTCTTTTAATAAATCACTCAAATCATCTTTTTTCATTTTTAGTTCTTTGATAATGCCATATTTCCAGGCTTCTATGATTAATTGATTTAAAAGATATTCACCATAAATTATTTTATTATGGTGGTCCTGTAAAATTTTGCCGATTAGTCTCTTAACATCTATTATTTTATCTTCTCTAACACCTTTTATTCCTGACTCCTTGTAAAAAGTTAAAATAAATTCACCAGCCAAAACCGATTCTTTCCCCTTCTTTTTATGCATAGACCAAATTGGATCCCCTATTTGAGAGACGGCTGACCTCAAATCAGCTCCGGATTCCTGGGCCGCAGATAAAATTGCCTCGAAATATTCTATATTCCAATGCTGGAATACGATTGAAAGCCAGCGTCCATTCTTCAACATATCAAAACAGGATTTGACACTATCTTTCAATCTATTAATATAGTGTTCTTCTGTAAGCCTTAATTCCCCTCCAACAATAATTTCTTTTTTGTATGTCTCATTACTTGGCATAAATCCAAGCCATAAATTCCATAAAACCGATAAATCAAGATAGGATATGTGCCCCCCATAGGGAGGGTCAGTAAAAATATAATCAGCAGAGTCAAAAAACCTTTGTTTCAATTCATCAACATCAAGATCATAAGATTTAAATTGTCCGATCCATTCTCCTTTCCTTTGTTTAAGTTCTATTGCTTGAAGCATTTCCTTTCTTGCCCTTAGCATGTTAGAAAAACGTTGATAAAAGCAATCCCATGGAGATAACTCGACTACGTCTTTAGCGATTTTGTATCGATAAATACTGAAAATACTGGAGCCGCCTCTAGTTTCGGCTCGCCCCTTTGTAGATAAGAATGTCTTGTTAACCCTAGCTAACGTTGAAGACCAAGCCAGGAGGAAGACTTTTTTTAATGAATTATTTTCAATTTTATCTATCTGATTTTTCAATATAGCTAACGAAATAAGCTGCCGGGGAGTGAAAAGTTCATAATAATTATTCACATCTGAATTTGAAGGAAGTTTAATATTATCAGGAAGTTTAACGTCATAATTTCGATAATCTATTTCGACAGAATTATTACTATAAAGGTCTATTATCATACTCTTACATTTTCTTTCAAGTATATTAAGGTTTTCCTGAATATCTCCGATTTTTATCCTTGTAAGTTGAACAATTCCGCAGGCTATGAAATTAGCCAACGGATTTATATCATTCTGTATTCCTGTTCTATTCTCTAAGAAAGCTTCTATGGAAGTTACTCCCGAGCCGCCGAATGGATCGATAATTGTGTCTCCTTGATTTGAATAGTGAAGGATATAATCCCTAACTACATTGAATGGTCTCCTTGTAAAATAGGGATGAATGCCGTAATGTCTTTTGGCACCTTGCCGATTGGCAGGAATCCGCTTAGTTATTGGAATTATATCTGAATAATTCATAAGTTAATAATGTAACTGCACATAAAGTCTAATTCCATCACATCAACATTTTTAGGAGTATTTTCTAGGTCATGAATAGCACATAATATTATTGCCCTGGATAATTCGTCTTTTCCGTATTTTTTCATTTGATATTTATATTTTTTGCTTTCCCTCTTTATCTCTATCGGAACTGTATAGACTGGATATTCTAGGAAATCAAATTCACTTAGGCAATCGTACCCCCTACCGACATATGGGCCAATTGAAACGCCTAAATGTTTCAAGGGGCCGGAAACCCTTAGCAAATCTAGTTCATGGATATGAGGTACTTTTAATCTATGGGAGGCGACGACACGGCAAATTTCTTTAAAAGACCATTCAATCAATTCCTTTTCATGAATAACCAAATTTTGTATCTGATCCTTCCATAATTTGCTAACATAATCAGTGCTAAAGGTAAGCGGTCTTTCTATCTTTTTTAAAGTTATTTTTCTCTTTGAAGGAACAAATTTACATATTATAGGAGTAACGTAAAAATCATCATCTATTATATCAATCTCGATATCTACCCTTTCAAAATCGCCTTTAGTTAAATTATACCATCGCCTTATAGATTCACCTATACTCTCTGAAGCCTCACCTTGCTGTATCCTATCATGACCAACCTTGCCATCAACAATTTTCCCATATTGGTCAAATTTATGATCTTTCCCAACCGCAAAATAATCGGTTTTTGTAGCACCATAGGGAGTTACAAGTGCAACGCGAACTACCCCTTTCTGGCGAAGGAATGTTTTTATCGGACCGGTAAGGTTGTGAAAATAATATTGAGGCCCTCCGGTTTCTCTACTTCCTCTTTTCGTCTGTTGGAGATGCATTTTCAGCTCTTTTTTTAAGTTAGCTTACTAGGGAATTGGGGCAATTTCAATGTCAAAATTTCTCCTCTATATTCTATCCTTTAGGCCACATGCCTCCTGAAGCGCAGCACCGCCAGGGCCAGCATAATCAGGCCCAGGGCGGTCATGGAGACCAGCTCCTTCCAGAGCAGGACCAGCCCGGCGCCCTTGAGAAAGATGCCCTGGACCACGATGATGAA
>CAZNTS010000154.1:0-8842 GCA_964576045.1 uncultured Nitrospiraceae bacterium
GTCCAGTGCCTCCTTATGCTCCGTGCCTTTCAGCGATTCCTTCAACGTCTGCATCTCCGAATCACTGAGCATGGCCGTCATCATCGAATTCCCTTCCAGTTGCTCCACATGAAGCAGCACGATGCTCTCCGGTGCCGTTACGAGATCACGCAGAGTGGACAATATCGTTTTCGCATTCCCTGCGTTGTCAACTGCAATCAACACCTCCTTCAACATTCAATACCTCCTATTTTCAAAATCGTCGGGGTGCATAAAAGTCCACCGAACCACCTGCCTTTACGCCGCAGTGAAAATGTCCCTCTCCCCGAGGCGACCGGCTTTTTCTTCCGCCGTCTTTTTTGCCACAACTACAGGCACCCCGGCGCTTCTTTCCACCTGTTCACTGACACATCCGAATACGAGCCGATTTAAACCCCTTTCCCGATCAGAGCCGATGATTACCAGCTCGACATTCTCTTCTTCGGCTACTCTTGCAACCTCCTCCGCTGGAATCCCCTCCCTTATAATGGTAGTGATCTTCACAAGCCCGCCATTACTGAACTTCTTCTTATAGTGACTGAGTACCTTCTCGGCTCTGCGGTCAAGCCTTTCCTTATACTCTGTCTCATTCAGCGACTCTCTCAATGTCGACAACTCCGCTTCACCCAGCATGTCGATCATCAACGACCGGCCCTCAAGCCTCTCCACATAAAGGAGTATCACCTCCTCAGGCGGCCTGACCAGATTGTCAAACACTGAAACGACTGGTTCCGAAGACCTCATCTCATCCACCACAACCAATACTTTCCTCATATTCTCCTCCTTTCACAAGCTATTGACTCCCAGTTAATGTAAAAATGTGCCCCGCTGAAGAACAATGCCCAACAGATACAGGCCGAAGACCACCGACGACGCCACTGAGATTGCCGCGAAAGCATCTCTCCAGGTATAAGGCTCCTCGCAAATATTCGCTCGTTTCGCCACAAGTACAGGCACCTTTGCTCTTTCTCTCACATCCCTGCTGACATTTCCGGTTATGAGTCTATTAAGGCCCCTTTCTTCGCTGAAGCCGAGGATAATAAGTCCGGCTCCCTCTTCGTCAGCCGCCTTCAGAATCTCTTCAGCAGGATGTCCTGCCCTGATTATCGTTTTTATACCAACAGTCCCTCCATTTTCGAGCTCTTTCTTGTAATAATCCAGAACCATTTCAGCCTTGCTATCCATTTTTTCTTTATACGCTGTTCCCTCAAGCCCCTCTCTTAGCGTGGACATCTCTGCGTCGCCGAGCATATCGGTCATCAGGGATCCTCCTTCAACCTTTTGGGCGTATAGAAGGACGACTCTTTCAGGCGGGCGTACCAAATTACGAAAGGTAGAAACTACCGACTTAGACGCCTTTGTCTCATCCACAACAATCAGTACTTGGTTCATTTTCGTTCACACTCCATTTTCAATCCTCATGACATAAACAGCAAAACCCATGCCTGTACGCACAAGGCAAAATTACCATTGTATTTTAAGTAGATACAAATAAGCTCTTTTCCCCTGTTGACAGGCGCATGTTCATTTGTTTAGGGTTAATAGTGAACGGTTTGTGGACAGTTGTTAACTTAATTGGATATTGTTGAAAAATTAAACAGCCAATGTTGGATTTGGACACATTATTAAAGAATCCTAAATTCCTACCCTATGTTTTTGAGACCATGAGAGACGGCCTCATGGTCGTGGACACTGAAGGGCATATTCTATTATTCAACCGTGCAGCTGAAGAAATTACCGGCTACCGGAAAGAAGAGCTAATCGGCAGAAAGTGTAGCGTTCTCGGCTGTGATGTATGCGAGCTACTTGCCGAGTCCGGAAGACAAAATAACACTTGCGCCTCCCAGTTCAGTCCTTTTTACGATATGGAATGTCGCATAAAGTCCGGAGACCGGCGCTCAGTATTCCTGCTGAAAAACGTCCTTATCCTAAGGAACGAAAACGGCGAGATAATAGGTGCAGTGGAATCAATATCGGATATCACTCCACTTCATCTTAAGGAACAGGAATTGCAGGGGTTGAAACAGGAACTGCGCCAGGAATACTGGTTTATGGGGTTGCTGGGCAAGAGCGTTCTGATGCAACGACTGTACGAACACATACGGAATGCGGCAATAAGCGAAGCCCCTGTGCTGATATATGGAGAGAGCGGCTCCGGCAAGAATCTAGTTGCAAATGCTATACATAAACTGAGCAGGCGGAAGGATGGACCTTTCGTACAAATGAACTGCGCTTCCCTGAACGAACACCTTCTCGAAAGTGAGCTCTTCGGACACAAGAAAGGTTCATTTACAGGAGCAGTCAGCGACCGGATAGGGAGGTTTGAGGCTGCGGACGGGGGAAGCATATTCCTTGACGAGATAGGTGATATGCCGATGACAATGCAGACAAAGCTGCTCAGGGTTCTTGAAGAGAAAGTGGTGGAGCGTGTCGGAGACCACACGCCTATCCCTGTGAATATAAGACTGATCTCTGCCACAAATAAAGACCTCAACTCTCTTATTTCCCTGGAAAAATTCAGGGAAGATCTTCTCTACCGGATCAATTCCATAGCCATTAAGGTGCCTCCCTTACGTGAGAGAAGAGAAGACATCCCGCTTATTGCCTTTCACTACCTGAAAAAAATTTCCCATGTAAATAACAAGGAGATCCGAAACATCAATCCGGACGCTATGGAGGTTCTGCTCAATTTTCCATGGCCGGGCAATGTGAGACGACTCATCAACGCCCTCGAATACAGCGCGGTCACCTGTAAAACTGATACTATCGAAATTTCTGATCTCCCGGACTATCTCATTCACGAAAAAAAGGAAGAAGGGGACGAAAGCAACGCAGAACGCGAGAGGATACGTTCGACCCTTTCTCTTTACAAGGGCAACAAGACTCTGGCGGCAAGACATCTCAAGATCAGCAGAACTACGCTCTGGAAAAAACTGAGATCCTTCGGCATGGAGTGATTATTATGAACAGGCCCAAACATTGGAGAGGTTATTCACTTGTCTCAGGAATCTTCATAATCATTATCGTGTCTGTAATAATGTTGAACATCTCTTTTCAACAGACACTTCAGATGGAGAGCGCTGAGCAATTCAACAAACAGCAGCTTCTTCTCGCCAATACAGCAGCATTGGAAGTCCAACAATACGTTGACGTCTTGAAAAGCGATTTGCTCAGTGTTGCTGAAATCATGTCTGAATTTCAGATTAGAACAGAAGTCGATTTTGTTAGACTCACTCAGGGCGTCCTAAGAGACATGGGCAACGTAAAAACTAGTATCGCATTCCTCAATCCTGAAGGAAGGGTTCTTTTTTCCAAGGGTAATCTGGCCGCCGAAGGCACCGATGCTGACGAGATAACAAGGACTGCAGAGAGGCTCTGTCCAAACACTGTACGCATAATACAGGACTCGAAGAGGCTCCACATTGTTGCCCCGGTCTGTCGGTCTGCGATTCTTGTCGGCAACGTATCGGCTTCGATCGACATTCAGGATATCGCCAGAGAATTTCTCGGTCCCATTAAATCCGGTTCTAGGGGATATGCATGGATGATGAATGACAAGGGCGATCTCCTTCATCATCCTACGCAGCCCGACATGGTGGGGAGGAATTTATACAAGACAAACTCTTCCTGCTTCAAATGTCACAAGGCATTCGATGTAGAAAGAAAGATAATTGAAGGGAAGGCAGACTTTTACGGCAGACACGTTGCACCGTCAGGGGAAGACAAAGTCCTCGCATTTTCAACGGCTTCCATCGGGGACTCGAAGTGGATCGTGGCCGTCTCTGCCCCGTATTCCGAGGTAACCCTGTCCATACGGAAGTCTATGAGATCTTATTCCTCGCTCATGATAGCTGTTTTCCTGATCACCGGCCTCGTATCAGTCATGGGGATGCTCTTCTACAGGAAGAAGATGAAGGCCGCTGAGATTGAAAGACACCAGAATGAATTGGAAGAACATGCACGGCACCTCGAACATGAGGTGGCGAAAAGGACAGAAGAACTTTCGGATGAGAAGGAAAAGCTCAACACTATTTTGAGCGCCATGGGGAGCGGCATTGTCCTGTTCAACACTCAGGGAAAGATACAGTGGATAAACGAGACCATGAAGAAGATGGCGGGCAAGGACATCACCGGAATGTTCTGCGAGGATATCTGCCGTGATTGCACCATCGTAGGCTCTTGTACGATGGACGAGGTCCAGACAGAGATAGTGACCAACCTCTTCGGCAAGAAGGACAGGTATTTTCAGGTAACAACCGCTCCTGTAAAAGGCTCACTTGGTGATCTCCATGGTCACATCAGACTGGTACAGGACGTGACCGACATGAAGAAAATGGAGGAGCAGATGATGCACTCGGAGAAACTTGCAGCTCTCGCAAGACTGACCGCGGGCATAGCCCAAGAGATGTCAAATACCCCTACATCGGTATTCTCTCTTGTGGGAATACTAAGGGAGATGGAGCTGGACGAGTTCAAGAAGGAAAGCCTCGAAACTGTCTATTTCCACATGAAAAGAATCTCGGACGTTTTGAAACAGCTCTCCGGATTTTCGATGACACACCCTGAGGAATTCAGGCGCTGGAAAGTCAACAGCCTTATAGAATCCTCTCTCCTTCTCATTCAATATGATAATAGGGCGAAAGATGTTATAATCGTGAGAGATCTGCGGCCTGATATACCTGAGATGCTCACGGACGGAAACCAACTCTCACTGGTCATCGTAAACATAGTACTCAATGCAATGGATGCAATGCCTGGGGGAGGGACGCTCACAATACGTACCGGGATAAAGAACGACAGAATCACCATTAATATTGAGGATACAGGGACAGGTATTCCCGAAGAGAATCTCGGTAGGATATTTGAGCCCTTTTATAGTACAAAGAATGAAGGAACGGGACTTGGGTTAGCGGTGTGCGACAGCATCATCAAGAGGCTTAACGGAGATTTGACGGTGGAAAGCGAAGTGAACAAGGGATCAAGGTTCGTGATCTCGTTTCCCGTGGACGTGATCCGGTGAACAACCTGACACAATACCTACCCCTCAATCTGCGTTGATTATGAGTTCTCTTACAGTATCAGAATGCACTTGCTGCTGCTGAACGCCATTCGGCCCGAACATTGTGCAGGCGTTTCAAGGGGTACTCAGGAGTAAAAGGCATTAAAGCGTCTCTTTCTTTTCACCAAAGGTCTCTCTCCGCGTTTCGGTGTTCATGTAGCTACATTTTGAATGGGCTCATTCCTTTTCGAGTATCACGAAGGCGATGGCATAATCCCGTTCGTGGCTCATGCTCACATGGGATGCGCGCAAGGAATTTTCCTTGAGAAAACCTTCAAATTTCCCTGCAGGTTTTACGAAAGGTCTGCCATAAGTATCATTAAGGATCTCCATGTCAGTATAGGCGGACATACGTAACCCGACCGCTTTTATTAGTGCCTCTTTTGCAGCGAACCGCACCGACAGCGAAGGGAAAGGGTTCTTCTTTTCATAACAGTGAGAAATTTCATTCCCTGTAAACACCTTCCGAAGGAATCTCGGCCCCCACTTCCCGACAGCGTCTCTGATTCGTTCAACTCTGACAATGTCTATACCTATGCCGTGGATCATGAAATCAGCTCCTTCATTTCCTTCACCGCACGCGCCATACCAACAAGAACGGCCCTCGAAACAATGCTATGGCCGATATAAAGACCCCTTAGCCCCTCCATACTCGCAACAGGTTTCACATTGAAATAATTCAGCCCGTGCCCGGCATTGACCTTTAGTCCGTTGTGAACCGCTACCTTGGCAGCATCGACCACCCTGAGCAACTCATCGCTCCTCCTCTGTGCACTTGCGTTAGCATAATGCCCGGTGTGAACTTCCACCATGTCAGCTCCTATGTTCTTCGAGATATCGACGTCCATAAGGGATGGATTGACGAAAAGGCTGACAGGGATGCCCCCTCCATGTATCCTCTTGATCGCTTCGGAAAGACGTTCTTTCTCGTCAACGAGGTTCAGGCCGCCTTCCGTGGTGAGTTCCTGACGCTTCTCTGGAACAAGTGTGACCATATCCGGTGTAAGGCAAAGCGCGATGCGGACCATCTCGTCGGTAGCGGCCATTTCGAGGTTAAGTTCCACTGCCACAGTCTCCCGCAATAACTTCAGGTCCCTGTCCTTTACATGGCGCCGGTCTTCCCTGAGGTGCACGGTAATCCCGTCCGCGCCACCGAGAAGCGCAAGAGTAGCCGCCATCACAGGTTCGGGCTCAATACCCTTCCTTGCCTCTCTCAAAGTTGCCACGTGGTCTATGTTTACACCCAGAATCATATATGTCCTCCTAGTCGATATCTTCCGCCTCTTCATCTTAGATAATAATGGAATCGGATATAATTTGCTATATCACTCCGAAACAGAAACCAGTATTTGCATTCATGAGAATGCGATTCTGTCTGCGCAGAAAGATAGGACGAAATATGTTGTCATTCACCATTTTCTTTCCTCTCGTAAGATACAGCGTGGAAGAGCAGAGATCAGCGGAAGCTGCCACCCCAGAAAAGGGAATGAACCGGTACTCGTCGCAGTGGACGACGCAGTCGTCAGAAAGGTCACTTGTTAAATATTGGAGCGTTCAGGATATAAAGTCATCAAGGCAGTGGATGACGAGAACGCAATCTGCGAATTCATAAAGCATCGCGAGACTGTCCAAGTCCTGGTTTTTGATATAATTATGCCGAAGAAAAACGACGGAGAGGACTGCGAGGAAATCCTTAAGATCAAGGGGAAACTGGCCCGTCCCAGAAACACGGAACTTCCTCGCTAAAGCAATTTCTCCCGCCAAATTCTCGGAGACGGTGAGGGAGCTTCTTAACAATTAAGCACCAGTCCCCGGGAACCAAAAAAAAGGGCTGATAATGACACTCTATGCTACACTGCACCCTGTTATTTAAAAAGCGTCTTTAGCGCCACATCATGGCTTCAAAATCGGGAGTCGGAACAGTAACAATGATATAACCTCTCCAAGGGCATCTCTCCAGGCGGTCGTTTCCCTTTCTGACAGAAACAAAGAGATTGAGTTCATCCCGCTCCTTTGCCTGGATGTCCTTGAAAGGGATCGCACACTCAAGAATGTCACCCATTGCCACATCAGCGACTACCTTCGCCACGGTCCACTCGCCCCCGCTTTTGGTTAGCAGCGATGCCGATACTGTCTTTCCAAGTGACATATCGATCCTGGAAAGATGCGGCTTGGTGATCTCGATAGAGATTACCGAATTTCCAGGGAAATCCCGGAAAGATCCCCGAGGATCGAAGCGCATGAACAACGTATCACGGTTGAAGCCATAGTATATAGTGGAGATGAAACCCTCGGCCATATGCATGCTGCCCCCGGATTTGCCTACCTCCAGGTGCGCGCCCTGATACCACTCAAAATAGCTCGTCATAATCCCGTCTATCTTTGGGTTGATGAATCCCCGTATTTCGATCGAAGGAGATACGGCCCTGTCTTCCTTAAGTACTGGCACGTATAACTGAGGTGGGATGTCCCTGCCTATCTCTTTATATGCTTTCATGAGATTCAACCTGAAAAGCTCATCAAACTCCTCTGCCGTCTCCGTAGAATGCTCGTCCCCATACCACCAGTTCCAGTCACTGCCCTCTGCAACATATATCGCCTTCCACGCCTCATCTATCTTCGTTTCGGGATGCGCCTTCTGAAATTCTCCGAGGGCCTCTCTTGCCTCGCCCAGATAGTCCCATGCGGTATTATCTTCTTCGTGCCCAATCCAAACATTAAAGTTCGCATAGATCCATGAACCAGCGGCAATACGGTCAAGCTTCCTTCTTCTCCCGTCCTGGATCCTTAGATACTCCGAAACAGTCACGGTCTTCAGCTTGTCATCGTTCTTTGCAATCCCTTCGTACAGACAGCGGAAAAAGTCGCTCCCGTCGTTCCTGTAATACTCCCACGCATTTTCCCCGTCGAGAATAATCGGAACTATAAAGGGGCCGCCTGAAAGGGAACTCTGGATATGGAGCAGTCTGCTGATCAGGTCTGACGCGGCACTTCGCGGATCCCATCCTGAGTATACAAAGCCTAGCAGGTCGGAGATCTTATGGTCTCTAAATATCATTGATATACCTGAAAATTCGTATGCCGTGTAAAGCGTGGACGGGTCCAGCACTTCCCCCGATGGGCCCCTCAGGCCCTGACCGAGGGAGCGGGCAAGGATATCCTCATCGGTTGCAATCCACTCTATGCCCTCATCCTTGAAAGCGTTCACCACATCTTCGCTCACCGAACCTTCGGAGGGCCACATACCCGTGGGTCTGCGACCGAATACCTTTTCATAAAAGTCTCGGGCCATCCTGATCTGGACCCTCGCGTCCTCGGGGTGGGAAAACCGCCTTCTCGGAAGACGAATATCAGGCACAGGCTCTCTTGCAACGTCGGTACTCCACAGAAGAGGGAGTATCGGGTGATAGAAAGGGCTCGTTGTCACCTCTATCTGCCCCTTCTGAGAAAGTTCCCTGTATTTCGGAATGATCCCTTGAAGAATTGAAAGCTGTTTCTTCACAAGAAGGTCCTTTTCTTCCTCGGAGAAATCCCTTCCCTTAGCAACTAGACCGGCAAGAAACTGGTCCTTTTCCCTGAGCATGGGGTCTATCCAAGCAAGATTGAACAATACTTGGAGGTCAAGGAATTCGCTGTCTGTAAAATACCTAATAGTACGGCGGAGATCGCCCCTTGAAAACCTTGTTCCTCTTTTTAAAAGCAGTTCGTGATACCGGGAAAGTGGCCGCACCATAGTATCCCAGTTGGCTAGAAAAAAATTCTCAA
>CAZNTS010000155.1:0-3583 GCA_964576045.1 uncultured Nitrospiraceae bacterium
GACGAGCATATTACAAGTCGGTTTCTACATCATGGGCATTATTTCGAGGACTTCAATGCTTGCTTTCGGCATCATTAGGTGAGGATGATCAGCTAGAATCTTGTTTACTTCATTCATGTTCTTCGCTTCGATAAAAGCGTACCCCGTAACTTCCGATTTGCTTTTAGAGCTTCCTTTCTTGTCAAAGCAAGAACCTTTGCCCACTGGGTTGCCAAAATCAACGATGGCTTTGCTGTTTTTCTTCTGCCATGCCATCCATGGTTCCATTCCTTTCTTCAATTCTTCGGGACTAACATTCATCTGTGCTTCAGCAGAAACTGGAGCCATATACAAAAGCATATATTTGGTCAAAAAATCACCGATCAACTAGCTGATTTCTTACTATTAAAGCTATCGAAACATCAAATGCGCGCGCTATGGACTTTCTAATGACAAGTTGAATGGCAAGTTTTCTTAAGTGCCTAACTTTAGCTTTTACTTTTGTCTATTTCTTTAGCTCAAAGACAATGAGATCAATGTTTGAACCGCCGACATTTGTTGCTTCATGATTTTGTTCTTCGAGGAACACGACTGACCCTGCGTTCAGGTCCATGTCCTGAGTTTTACCATCAGATGTAAGTCTGAGCTTTCCACCTTTCACCACATAGACGACGTGCTCAGGGTGATGATGAAGTTTAGCTACATCGCCAGGCTTGAAAACAACCTCAAGAACTCTTACCCTTTCGTTTTCGTTCAGAAACTTGTAAACGTTGGATGCAACTTTCATTGGATCAATGTTCTCAATTTTTCGCAATGTTTCACCTCCTCAAGAAAACTAAAGATGCCTACAAATTCCATGTCAAATAAAGTTTTGTGGTTGTTTAACGGATACAACTAATTTTGTGCTTGGGGCAGTTCGTGGGGCATGCGGGCAAATTAAATAATCGTTTTGGCTATACTCCTAAACTCTAAAGTGATCGGCGAACAAAACTGGCATTTTCTTGGACAACCATTGGTAACATGGATAGTACCCAGTCTTGAAAGCTTAGCGATAGGTGGTATCTCTTCCGCCGAAGGTATCTCGCCATAAACCAGCGACGGCGGTTTCTTCCCTTCAATGATATCACTAACCAACTTTGGGAAAGTGACTTCCGCTTCTCCAAAAAACAAAACATCGATACCTAACAATACTTTAACTTGAGCCACTTGCCAAACACCTGGACCTCCAACAACCCGCAGCGCGTGTTCACCGTAAACCTCGACGGGTCCATTTCGGGAACAGACTTGTCAGCGTGCCTTTGACAATTTGATCCGTCCACGATTTCTTCAAATATTCGGGATCACATAATGTTACGCAGATAACTTCGTGTAACTGGTGATAACATGGTAAAAAACGTTAAAACCTTGCCGAAAGAGAAAGCGGGATAATCAACATAGTGAAGGCAAAGTACGGTCTCAAGGACAAAAGTCAGGCTTTGAGCACAAGACTCAATCGCTACGAAGAATTTGAACTTGGGTCTCAGCTCAGACCAGAGTTTATCCGTGAAACAGAGGAAGCAAGAAGGAAGGGCAAATTTATGGAAGTAAAAGACTTCGCAAAAGAATTTAAAATAGAGTGATTTTTTGCACTGCTTGGAAATCGAACAAAAAGTCATCAAGGCATTTATAAAACTAGGCAAAAGAATAAAAAGCAGTTAGAGGCAGTAAACAAGAAGATCCAGCAGGTATTGGAAGATCCCTTGCAGTTCAAACACCCTCAACCATTTTCTTGAAGGGCTTAGAAGCACACGCTAACTGCATCAAATGAAAAATAGATGAGCGGACTTGAAAGAACCGCCAAACACAAAGTTATTAAACATGTGGTTTAGCGTGAGATATATGGAGGAGACCACGCGTGAGGACTCGAACGCTAGTTATCGGACTAATCATCATAGTTTTTGGGATTGCCTTGGCGGCCGGGGGCGGGTACAGCCTGAAGAGTAGGACCAGGAGCATTACGAGCTTCACTCAACCTGCCGTGGGAGAATACGTTTCGGCAGAGCTGGTACTCAGCAACAATGTGGTCGTTGTTAGATCCCCCGCAAGCGTCGGCGGGATGGTTCCATCTCAGGATATCAGTGCAGTGAACTCCACTAATATTGGTTCGTATGCTGTTGCCTATAATTCGACTGCTGCCTCGTCTGAGACCTACCTTGGACTTCGAGGGGATTTCAACTACGTTGTCTTCTCGTTGGTACAACCAACTACTAAGATCGAGGTCACGGGCACCCTTTCAGAAACTATCACATTGGGTCTGCTGGTGCTCGGCGGTATCGTTTGCGTGATTGCAGGGATCGTAGTCGCCATAGTGGGCGCGGTGAGAAAGAATCCCGCGAAAAAAGCAACAATCTCAGACGACACTTACCACGCGAAGCAGGACGGCACTCCGAGTCTCCAGATTTCAACTAACGCGCGCGCACAACACCCATAAGCGTAGTCACTTATCGGCGAAGGCGAGCATGTTTTTGACCAGTTCATCTGATTTTATATCATCGGCCAGTGGCCGGTCTACATGATTCTGAAGGGGCCATCGAGCCTCGACCGCAGGACCTCGTCAGCGCTCTTCCCGAGAGCCCTGCTGAGATACCACGCTAGAGTGTCCCCGAGCGTAAAGTAGATGCAGACGCGCGCGCTGTACACTTTACAACCGCAACTTACTGGAAGGAAGAATATCAAGCGCGCACCACGATGAATCAACGAGGCGAAGAATAAGTTTAATTTTCATCTTCGTTGCACGTTACAGCGGCGATGCCGTTTGTTTGAGTTTGCCGAGCTAAGGTTTAGACCCATAGAAAAAGACGACTTGAAACTGCTGCACGTTTGGGAGAACGATTTCGAAACGATGATGTACAGCAGAAGCCAGCCCTTGTGCACGATTAGTATGTCTCAATTTGAAGAAAGGTATGCTGAGTGGATGAAGGATGAGAGGAGCCTCAACTTTATGGTAGAGAACACTGCGTTAAAAGAGCCCATTGGCACGGCGGGTATCCACAGGGACAGATGGGGCAACGTGCCGGCGGCAAACATCGGAACATACATAGGCAAGAAAGAATGCTGGGAAAAAGGCCTCGGAACAAAAATAACCGTTGCCCTACTGGAAATGAGCTTTATCCACCTTGGTTTGGATCACTTGCAAGCCGGGAGCGTGGAGTACAATACGCGAGCTCACAGAACGCTCGAGGCTTGTGGCTTCAAAAGAAGCGGAGTCCAACGTAACGCGGTGTTTGTAGCAGGCAAGAAATGGGCCATGTTCTACTTCGACATACTCCAAGAAGAATACATGAGCATACGGACGAAACTGCTAAAGAAAACACTCGGGAACTCGTTACAAGACTACCTCAAGAAAAATGAGCCACGTCTCAAGCCAGCAAAATGAAGGTTACCGAGCGCGTGCGCCTTTCGGTTTTGCGGAAAAGTTATTGCTGAACCATAGGCAATGTTGAATGCAGAGGACAAAATGAGCGGACGCGTCAGCATGAATGGCTACAGAAGCAAGAAGTCAAAACCATGGGTGGCGCGCGAGCGACAGACGTGATTCTCTTCAGCATCCTAAGAGAAGAATGGA
>CAZNTS010000156.1:0-3179 GCA_964576045.1 uncultured Nitrospiraceae bacterium
GCGCCGGTCTACCCTGAAAGAGGATTATGAGAAAGAAGCTGAAAGACATGAGAGATCTGGAAGATTAATATCCGCGGCCGCCATCTATGAGGGCCAGTTGAGGAACAAGGGAAAGGCCGCGGAGCTTTATGAAAAAGGCGCTGACTACCGGCGGGCCGCAGCCCTGTATGACATGCTTGGGATGCCTGACAAAGCCAGGGAAATGTATGAGAAGGACGGGGATATGGAAAGCGCAGCGGTCGTGGCAATGCTTCAGGGTAATTACGAAGACGCCGCAAGGCTATACGATAGCGCGGGCAAAAAGATTGATGCTGCGATAATGCTCGATAAGGCTGGCAGGAGGATGGCCGCAGTCAGGATCTACCGAAAGGCAGGGGAGTACAAAAAGGCGTCTCAGCTTCTGGAAGAAGAAGGCATGCCTAAAGAGGCAACTGAGATGTTCGGCATATTTCTCAGGGACAAGCAGGTAGAAGATCACACCGAGGATTTTTACGCATACGCGCTTAAGCTTGCACACGCGGGTGAGACACAGGCTGCGATCGAGATCTTCAGGATGATAGACATAGCAAGCCCTTTTTTTCGTGATGTGAAGGATAGACTAGCTTCCCTGATCTCCTCTTCTCACCCTGAAGATGCAGATATCAATTCAGGGACCACTCTGCGGAGTTTCATCCGCGCCGGAAAGATCGAGCCGAGACATGCCCTAAAGCTGTGGATCCACATACTAAAAGCACTACAAAAAAAATACGGAGACAGCAAGCTTTACGGCTCTCTTTGTCCGGACACTATTGCCATAGACGCGAGCAACAATATATCGTTTGTATCCAGACGGGTCTCTCCCGTTTATACCTCTCCCGAGACCCTGAAAGGCTTTCCGCCTGATGCCTGTTCCGATATTTATTCTGCGGGCGTCCTCCTCCATGAGATGCTTATGGGAAATCTGGACGGATTGGGCACGACGAGGATCACCGAGGCGGTGGAAGATGTCCCGGAGTGGCTAGACGACATAGTGTTGAGGTGTACCCGTAAGGTGCGGGAAGACAGGTACCAGAACATTGACGCGATCTTCAGCGATATAAAGGCCCTCTCAGAAAGAAAGAAGACTGCCTGAGCACAGGGATGCCGGCTTCGCTTTACAGACAAAGAAAACCGATTCTGCTAGAATGTAATTACGGGAGCTCTCGATGAAAAAGAACATAACAAGGATCATTATTATACTGGCCTTTCCTTTACTGCTCGGCTTAAACGGCAATACCTCCCGTGTAGGCCTGTGGGAGAGGATGTGCGGTGCATGTCATGACGGTAAGACCGTACTTAATGGGAAGGTCGTGATCGACAAGGGACAGATAAAGGCAAAATACAAGACCCTGGATGATCTGGTAAACGCAGTCTCCTGCGAAGGTGCGCCCTGCATGAATATCCTGAAACATGACGAAAAACTAGTCAGAAGAGTGGGCAGGGAACTGGGGATGAGAGACATTCTCCGGAAATAAGCCCTTCCATGTCTGCGCATACGTATTGAGCCCGATAATCCAGAAGAAACATGAGGGTACTTTCCTTGGCACTTATTCTTCGAGTGAATGGTGCATGCATCTAGGTCACTCTGTCTTATCGGCACATGCAAGAAATTCCTTCACGTTGTATAGTGGGGTGTCGGGCGGCAAGTCGCAGGATGGCATAAGTATATAGTTCCTATAGGGATCTGCTATCTCAGCAACGCATTCCGAAACTGCCCTGCATAGCAGGACCGGGTCACCACCGAATATAGTGTTGACTACATCTACGTTACCGGCCGTGACAAGTTGTTTGCGGTATAGCCTGTATACTTCGCCAATGGACACCCCGACATCGATGGAGATACAATGCGCACCGCTTTCAGGATATAGCGCGAGCTGGGAACAGATGTCACCGCACTGATGCAGGAGGCACCAGAGGCCTCGGGACTTGGCCCACTCAAAGAGCCTCCTTTCGAAGGGAAGAACCATTTCACGGTAAACAGAACCTGGGATCAGCGTAACAGCCCCTTCCGGAATCGCAACACCGTCGATGACTCCGCGTTCAATGAGGGGCCCGTAAAGAGAGATAGAAAGACGCATGCCTAATTCGCATACCTCCTGTATGAATGCCCTGTCTGTTACCGCCTTGTCCTGGAGGAGGTTCCAATCGCAGAGTATCATGGCCCACGTGAAAGGACCCCAGGAGGTGCAAAAAAGAAATCGGTCGGGAAGACGCTTTCTCAAAAGGGTGATCATTTCGACAAGTGCAAGGGTATGGGGAGAGTGAGCTATGTCCACATGTTGGAGATAGCGCGCGTCTTCAGCCTTCTGGATAAGCGGGAAAGAAAGAAGCGGCGCCTTCTCACCACGGAAGGCTAGATGGCCTCCGATGGCCTCGGCCGGAAGAGTGTTCAGGCCTGAACCTGCAAAGACTATATCCGTATCAAGCTCCCCGAAAAAGCTGGCAAGGGTCTCAGCGAAACGGTCCGGATTCCCTTCAAGGGCCTCAATCCCGAGGTTGGCTTGGCGGTATGCCCAGAGGCCAGCCCCGAACAGGGCACGGGGCAGACGCTCGCTTCGTTCACCCCGCAATACCCGTCTGATAAATTCACGCCTGTCCATATGCCACGATTACCATCGTTAACAGTTTATGCAGAATAAGATTACTTTTTTGCTCTTTAGACAATATCTATTATATAGCGATACTTATACAGGTCTCTGGCCGTAACCAGTTATGACAGGCACGATCTAATCCCCCTCCCTCCTGGAAATGCAACAATATGCTCATGAAACCTCTCAGGGCATATCCGCTCAATAAACTCTCACCCAAATTTCAGCGGGAGCCGGTGAGGCTTACTACCGAAAAACCTGTTCTTACGTTACTCTTGTCTCGGGGCTGGAATTGAATACACCAATCTGAAGTGATCGTCCTGAAACAGCCAAAACTGTATCGCTCTGTCTTTTGGGTCAAGGGATGGGATATCCTCTGCGCCTGCAAAAATAAGAAGATTGCTATTTTTTAGATATGCTGGGTTGTCTACTCCCTTAGCGCCAATCGTGAGCGCATCGTGACCCCCGGCAAGAGTAATGCAGCCAAATGGAGGGAAGTAGACCTTTCCATTACGGGCATCTACAACTGCTAGAGAAAAGGAATCGGCACCACATCCCCACACAACCACGGTA
>CAZNTS010000157.1:0-4548 GCA_964576045.1 uncultured Nitrospiraceae bacterium
CTGTTGCCCTGATTATTCTTTCCACAAAAAGAGTCATGTATTCATGTATCATTATCAAAGTGCCTTACAAAAGGCTCACCTTCCATAGACGCAAGTTCGAATTCAAAGGCATAGACCCTTGTGCCAGTGTTAAGATGTCCGCCAAGGGCGGAAAAGTCTCTTTTCGTCCTTGAGGACACCTTATATCGTCTCAACCGAGACCAGGGCATCTTCATATGAGGTGCTTGAGGTACCTTCAATCCTGTGATACAGTTTGTTTATCGGCGATAAACAATAAAGATTTTCTCGTTTCGCACATTGCCGCCCTGATTGTGCAAAGAACGATCTAAGAACTTTTGCATGGAGGAGGATGGTATGAGTAGTGATGATAATAAACATCAGTGTACGCCTGCAAAGGGACTGACCCGGCGCCAGTTTATCACCTCGGCAGGAGCAGGGGCTTTGGTTGTCGCCGCTTCCGGCCATTTTGGGAGGGAACGGGAGGCCTCCGCAGCGGTTATCAAGTCGGGAGAAGAAAACAAAATAACGCTCCTAATCAATGGTAAGAAATATCACATGCTCGTGGAGCCACGTTGGTCGCTCCTTTATGTATTGAGGGAAGAACTGGTCTTCACTGGTACGAAGGAAGGCTGCAGTCGCGGCGAGTGCGGAACATGCACGGTGCTCATCGATGGCATACCCAGATACTCCTGTATGACCCTCGCAGTTGAAGCCGAAGGAGTTGAGATTACCACAGTGGAGGGACTGATGGAGGCAGACGAACTCGGGCCGGTTCAGAAGGCTTTTGTTGAACATGACGCCTTCCAGTGCGGATATTGTACGCCTGGCCAGATAATGTCGGTTGAGGGCCTCCTGAGGAAGGAACCACATCCGACTATTGAACAAATCCGGCAAGGGGTTAGCGGCAATCTCTGCCGATGCGGGGCCTACACCCACATCTTTGAAGCTGCGAAGCGCGCGGCATACTTGAAGCGTGGAGGTGCGCAGTGAATGAACACGAACGAAACATCTATTACCTTCGCGGGATACCGGTTCCCGAGACTCCTCCTCCCGGCAAGGATCCCACACCCTGGAAAAAGACTGAGATAGTGGGGACACGCCTCCCCCGTGTAGACGCTTATGAGCGTATTAGTGGTACCGCGCTTTATCCGTCCGATATCCATCTCCCCCGGATGCTTTATGCAGCTATCCTCCGCTGTCCTCATCCTCATGCTGTAGTCAAGAAAGTCGACACGACTTCTGCCGAAGGAATGCCCGGCGTGCGTGCCGTGATCAGCGGAATAACGCCAGATACCGATTTCGACTGGTCTTATTCAAAGGAAATAAAGGCGAAGATATTGGACCCGAACTGCAGGTTTGAAGGAGAAGAGGTCGCAGCCGTTGCGGCTGAAACGCTCTACCAAGCATGGGATGCCGTGAGAGCGATTACCGTGGAGTATGAAGTACTTCCCTTCATTGCTGAGGAGTCGAAATCTCTCGATCCTGCTGCTCCGCCGCTCCATCCCAGCGGAAATACCGCAAAGATAGATAAATACTCCAGGGGGGACGTAGCGCGCGGCTTTGCCGAGGCGGACGTTGTGATCGATGAGACCTACCGAACCGAATGCGAGCTTCATACACCACACGAGCTTCATGGGTGTGTGGCCAGCTGGGACGGCGACCGGCTCACAATCTGGGAATCAACGCAGGGAGTATTCGCTGTTCAGTCCCGCGTTGCCGAGATACTGGGGCTTCCCCTCTCCAAGGTTCGCGTTATAGGGCATTACATGGGGGGAGGGTTCGGCAGCAAACTCCAGCCCGGAAAGTACACGGTCATCGCTGCGATCCTCGCAAGGAAGACCGGCCGCCCGGTCAGGCTCTTTCTCACCAGGGAAGAGACGTTTCTTGCTGTGGGCAATCGGCCTCCCGCAACAATGCGGATTAAAGCCGGGGTAAAGAAGGATGGTGCGCTAACCGCACTTGAATTCTCCTGCACTGCAACCGGCGGCGCCTATCCTGCCGGCGGAACGAGCCTCATCGACTGGCTTGTCAGAGACCTTTATCTGTGCCCCAATGTTAAGACTGAGACTAAGGACGTCTATATAAACGCGGGTCCGGCGAGGCCGTTCCGCGCTCCAGGCCATCCTCAGGGGGCATGGGCCCTTGAGCAGATGATGGATGCCCTTTCCGAAAAAATCGGCATGGACCCGGTTGAGTTGAGATTGAAAAATATTCCGTCCTATAGCCAGGGACGCGAAGGAAATCCGCCTTACACGACGACAGGACTCAGGGAGTGTCTCATTGAGTGAGCAAAGGCCTTCGGATGGGAAGAAGCGAGGAAACGGAGTCGTGAGTCGAAAGGAAACAGCTATGTAAGGAGAGGAGTCGGCGTGGCAAGCGGCCTCTGGTTTGCAGGGGGGGGCAATCCTCCCTCCACCGCAGTGGTAAAGCTCTTTTCTGACGGAAGCGTGAACCTGAATATAGGGGCAAGCGATATTGGCACCGGGACAAAGACGATTATGACAATGATTGTGTCCGAGGAATTGGGTGTAAAGCCTGGCATGGTTCAGATCGAACATGCTGATACAGGCACTACGCAGTACGCAACGCCGAGCGGTGGAAGCAAAACCGTCCCTACAGATGGTCCTGCTGTCCGTGCCGCCGCACTCAGTGTGAAGCAGCAACTCCTCTCTTTTGCGGCCGCAGACTTGAAGATTGATGATTCATCTCTAACGCTCAGGGGCGATGAGGTCATTTCAGTGAAAGACCAATTATCAAAGGTGAGAATCCGTGATGTCACCAGTTTGAAAAAGCGGGGTGTCATTGTCGGTGTGGGCTATCGCGGCCCAAATCCGGAGGGGAAGGTAGTTAATCCCTTTGCTGCTCAGTTTTGTGAAGTTGAGGTAAACATCAAGACTGGCGAAGTGAGAATCATCAGGTTCCTCGGTTGCCATGACAGCGGCAGGGTGATGAACCGCCTCACTTATGATAATCATGTCTTCGGCGGGATCGTCATGGGAATCGGCCTCGCCATGACCGAGGCACGTATCCTCGACCGGGAACAGACAGGGAAGATGATGAACAGAAACTGGCATGACTACAAACTCCCTACAAGCCTTGACGTCCCGGAAGATATGACTTCCCTTCCCATAGAAAAGCCTGACGACGACGCGAACACTATAGGGGCAAAAGGGCTGGGAGAACCTGTAACGATCCCGACCGCAGCGGCTGTCGCCAATGCAGTTTACAGTGCGATCGGCGTCAGGATCACGGAAACTCCGATCACGCCGCTTCTACTATGTCTAGCCCTCGAAAAGAGTGGAAAGGAGGCGTCGAAATGATAACTGGATTTTCCTACCTGCGGGCAAAGTCTGTCAAGGACGCAATATCCGGTCTTTCGAAAAATAATGCGCGAGTCCACGCCGGGGGGACCGATCTCCTTGGATGTCTGCGAGACCGTGTCTTCACCACTGACATGGTCGTGAGCATCAGTGGAATCAAGGAACTGAAGGGAATCAGGGAGACGCCTGACGGCGGCTTGATTGTTGGCGCACTCACCACAATCGCCGAGATAAGTGAAAATCCGGCTATCAGAAGGAGGTACCCCGCTCTGGCCCAAGCCGCTGCTGAAGTTGCTAGCCCCCAGCTTAGAAACCAGGGGACGATCGGCGGCAACCTCTGCCAGAAGCCGAGGTGTTGGTATTATCGGGGCGAGTTCCACTGCCTGCGGAAAGGAGGAGACATGTGCTATGCCGTTCAAGGTGAGAATCACTACCATTGTATCTTTGGCGGTGACGGCTGTTACATCGTTCATCCTTCCGATATCGCGCCTGCCCTTGCTGTTTACAAAGCAAATGTCCATTTTGACGGCTCAGCGGGCGCAAGAGAAGTCTCTCTTGATCATTTCTTCGTTCCTCCATCGAAGGACGTGACAAAGGAGACGGTTCTTGAAATGAATGATATATTGACCGAGATAGTCATTCCACCGGCACCAATAGAAATGAAAAGCTCCTACCGAAAGGTGCGCGCTCGGCGGTCCTGGGACTTCGCTCTCGCTGGGGTCGCCCTTGCTCTCCAAATGACCGGTGACAAAGTCACTGAGGCGAGGATAGTCCTGAGCGGTGCTGCGCCTATTCCTTGGCGGGCATTTGATGCCGAAAAATCGCTTATCGGAAATATTCTTGATTCCGATTCGATCAAACGTGCAGCAGTTCTGTCGGTCAGTGGGGCACAACCATTAAAACACAATGCCTACAAAATACCGCTGTTTAGAGGGATGATCGAGGAGGAACTGACGAATATCTTCCATTAGTATCCGTAGCAGACCTGTTGAACACTTTCTTTCGGAAATTAAGTGCGACAAGAAGTCGCATAAGCAATTGTTTCAAGTGGCGGAATATCGTCATTTAGGGAACCCTCTTTTCCGTTCAAGCCGGTAGCTTAGGGTGTTGAAAAATAGACCGGCTTTTGTCAAACTTCCCTTATCAGTAATGTTAAGAGGAGTTTTGCTTTGGAAGAACAACTACTGGAAGATAACTCTCGAATACCCGAGGCTGTTGAGAGGATCCA
>CAZNTS010000158.1:0-5981 GCA_964576045.1 uncultured Nitrospiraceae bacterium
CCGCACAGAACACCTCTGGAGTAGAAGAAATCTTTCCCATAGAAAGAGGGGTTTTTGCCAGGCAGATTGCCGTGCTCCTAGCGGACATAAAACCGGATGCCCTGAAAACTGGAATGCTTTACAGCGCTTCGGCTGTGAAAGTGGTCTCAGAAATGATGAAAGAATATTCCCTGCGGAACCTTGTTGTGGACCCGGTGACGGTATCATCAACAGGGACAAGTCTTGTGGATGATGGAACCCTGGATAACATCAGGGATATGCTCTTCCCCGTGACTAGGATAATCACCCCAAACATTTATGAAGCATCTCTCTTTACAGGACTTAACATAGAAGATGAAGATGATATGAAGCAGGCTGCCATCAGGTTGATTGATATGGGTCCTGAGGTGGTAATAATCACAGGCGGTCACCTTGAACTATCTACTCTGGATCTCTTTTACGACGGTGCCGATTTTCATGAACTGGGGGCATCCAAGATAGAAGGCGAATACCATGGGACCGGGTGTGCCTTCTCAGCGGCAGTCGCAGCATGTCTTGCCTTGGGAAACTCACCTCTCGAGTCCGCGCAAAAAGCGAAGGAATTTGTGACCGAAGCTATACGACACGCCTATCACCTGGGCAAAGGATTGGGGCTGCTCTACCTTTAATGTCTAAGATAAAGACCTTCTATCAATGCCAGGCATGCGGATATTCTAGCCCGAAGTGGCTTGGCAAGTGTCCTGATTGCGGGGCGTGGAATACAATGGTGGAAGAAAAGGCCTCTCTTGGCACAAGAAGGCACGGGTCCGATACCTTTGAGAAAGCCAAACCGCAGCCGCTCAGCTCCATATCGGGTGGTAAGGAAAGGCGGATGGCGACCGGAATACGCGAACTGGACAGGGTGCTCGGAGGAGGGGTCGTGGAAGGTTCTGTGGTCCTTGTGGGAGGCGACCCCGGAATCGGCAAATCGACCCTCCTGATACAGGCTGCATCAGAGCTTTCTCAAGGGTCTGGCAAAGTCCTTTACGTTTCGGGTGAAGAATCGCCCGAACAGATCAAACTTAGGGCCGAAAGGCTCGGGATTGATTCTGAGAATATAATCCTCCTCCCGGAAACGCATCTTGAGGGTATCATCAATGTGGCAGCCGATATTTCGCCGGATTTCGTAGTGATAGATTCCATACAGACTATGTACACCGAGGAACTTGACTCTGCCCCTGGCTCCGTGGGTCAGGTGAGGGAATGCGCAGCCCGGCTGATGCATTTCGCGAAGAGGTCCGACATACCTCTTTTTATCATCGGCCATGTCACAAAGGAAGGCGCTATCGCGGGACCGCGTGTCCTTGAACATATCGTCGATACCGTACTGTATTTTGAGGGAGACAGAGGACATGCATACCGGATACTCCGCACAGTGAAGAACAGGTTTGGTTCCACGAACGAGATCGGCATCTTCGAGATGACCGATTCTGGGCTGACGGCCATAGAGAATCCTTCTGAACTTTTCCTCTCTGAACGACCGCAGAATGTTTCGGGATCCACTGTGGTGGCGAGCATGGAAGGGACAAGACCTCTTCTCATTGAACTCCAGGCCCTCGTTTCTCCCACGAGCTTTGGCATGCCGAGAAGGACCTGCATGGGGGTCGATTTTAATCGGGTGAGTCTGCTTGTCGCGGTACTTGAAAAGATTGCAGGGTTGCATCTGGGTGGTATGGATATCTTCGTGAATGTGGTAGGAGGCATCAAGATCATAGAGCCGGCTGTTGACATTGGTATCATTACAGCCGTTGCATCATCCCTGAAAGAAATCTCTATCCAGCCGAGAACAGTGCTCTTTGGTGAAGTTGGTCTGTCCGGGGAGATTAGAGCGGTGAATCAAGTGGATGCTAGAATCAGGGAGGCCGCGAAGATCGGTTTTGAAAAAGTAGTGCTTCCGAGATCCAATAGTGTGCGGCTAAAAAACGATTGCGGACTTGACATTGTTGGCGTCGATAATGTTGAAGGCCTTCTGGAGGTCGTTCTTGGCTAGGGGAAAAAGTCTGCGGGCAGTATTCTGCATCTTGGGTTGTTTATTGTTATTCCTTGTATCGTGTGCTCCGAAAAGGGTCGAGATCCCCACCTATGAAGGGATTGAGCTCAGGGACGTGCTGTCAAGCAAAGAGTCGATAAAGACGATCGAAGCGACCTCTTCCCTGGAGTTCGAGAAGGATGGAAGTATCATGAGGGGAGAGGCGTCGATGAGACTCACCCCTGAGTCATTGGATCTTCAGGTATATTCCTTCGGGTTTCTGGTCGCAGAAGTAACGTCCGATCGAACTTTAACTAGGAGTGATCCCCCCATGGAGAGTAATAAGCTCTCCATGCTGGTTGATGGAATCAGAAACAGCTTCTTCTGGTGGTCGATCAAAGATCCGGAGGTCGAGACTAACGAGAGTCAATACCGAGTGACGAATTCGTGGAAAAGGATCTTTATAAACAAGAAAACTATGATGCCGGAAAAGCAAATACTTGAGCTCGAGAATGGCAGACAGTTGACGATCCTTTACGAAGAACCTGAATTGATGGACGGGGGATGGTTTCCCTCGAGGATGCGCATTGAGTTGTCGGGCCGTGTGTTGAGCCTGAGGATCAAGACACTGTCAATAATGAAATAGCGAAACGCTGTCTACTCCTGCTCGCCGTTGAGGCCCAGATCAATGGCTACCGCCCTTATAACCGGCTCGTCAATGAGCCTTGTCTTGAAAAGGTATCCCTCAAGGAGGGCATTGTCACAGATTGTATTGATCAGCCTCGGAACTCCTGTGGAGTACCGATAAACTTCAGTGACTGCCCTGTCGCTAAATAACTCGCTGGCGCAACCCGCAACGCACAGCCTATGTTTTATATAATCCTTAGTATCCTCCTTGGAGAAAGGTCTGAGCGCTATTTTCATGGCGACCCTCTGCTTAAGGGGTTCATCCAGGGAAAGGACATCCTCTAGGTCACGGAGTCCGAAGAAGATTAGGTTAATCATTTTGCCACCAGGCATTTCCATATTAAGGAGACCCCTGAACTCCTCCATGATCTCGCGGGACTTTAGCATCTGGACCTCGTCCATGAGGAGCACAGCGGTCCTCCCGCTCTCGTTGATCTGGAGCAGTCTCCTGTAAATCTGGCCCAGCATCTCCACCTTGTTCTCGCTGATGGCGTCGCCAACGCCCAACTGGATAGCGAATTTCTTGAGGAGCCATTCCGAACTCACGGAAGAATGGATGATAACCAACAACGTTGCTTCGTAACGGGTCTCATCCAACTCTTCAAGGAGCCGTCGTGCAAGAGTAGTCTTTCCCGCACCGATATCACCGATTACTACTACGAGCCCTTTTTTTGTATCAATTGCATACTTGAGCTTAGTAAGGGCGCTATCGTACTGGGGGCTGTTGTAGTAAAACTTGCTGTCCACTACATTGGTGAAAGGGTGTTCTTTTAGGCTGTAATATTCAAGATAGTCCATTTGCTAAATGTAGGAGACCCTGTCCTTCTTTTCTTTCTTTTTTATCGGTGACTCTTCCCGGGAGAGTGCCGACTTAAGGTGGTTGAGCCTTTCGGCTACTTCTCTGAACTTTGAATTCCAGCCGTAAATCTCGCTGAAAATATCGTACGCCTCTTTTTCATTGCCGTTCTTATCATACGCATATGCAAGGTCGTACTGTGCTCCCCAGTAGGATTCGTCGCGTGTCTCTATGTTCTCCAGTGCACTCTTGAATGAATCTATTGCGAGTGGATAGAGGCCCTTTTCCATATAACATATGCCGAGCATGGTCATCGAGCGGGCAGAGCATTTTGGGTCATTCCGCGAAGTCTGAAACTCCTTTATCGCGTCGTCCAGGAGTCCCATCTCTTTGTATGCGATTCCGAGGTTATAGTGTGTCTCGGAGTCTTCGGCCTCGAGCTCCTTTTCGAGCCCCTTCTTGAATTCTTCGAATATGTCCAGCACATCGGTATCGAACTGGGGCTCGACGATTTCCTCATGAAGTTCTCGCACCTCGACGGTCTCCTGAGGCTCGAATTCCTCAGCCTCATTGCTGCCCTCGATGCCCGCTGTCGCGCCGCTCACCGTAGATTCGGAAAGTCCGCCCTCAAGTGCCGAGACTTTGCCTAGCAATTCACCGCTATCGGGAAACAGATTCAGGAGCTTATGATAAATTCGCAGCGCGTCTTCTTTTAGCCCCTGCCGCATATAGAACTCTGCTTCGGCAATCTCCTCAACGTAATCATCTATGTTTACGTGTGAGCCTTCACTGGATACCGTCTCCGCAGCATGTTCTTCAGCTTTTGCGGACATTCGCTCCATCACGCGCGGGTCCTTGGGGTTAATCTCGGCGGCCTGCTCAAGGGCAGCTTCCCTCATCTCGGCAGAGCCGCTTCTGCCGTAAAGCTCATAAAGTATGAGACATTCAGTTACAGCCTGCTCCCTGTCGTTCATCTCCAAGTAGAGGGATTTGAGCTTTGAATGAACCTGCACGTTATCGGGCTCCTTCAATTTGAGTTCCTGCAGGATCGTCCTGGCCTCATCATGGAGACCGTACTTGATGAATATGTCGGCGTCGGTGAGCAGGTCTTCCAGGGACTTCTCCCCTTCAACGAGCGAAGGTTCAGGCCCCATCGTCATCTCCTGCTCCACAAGAATCTTTTTGATTTGCACATCATCAGGATGGATACTCAGGGCCTGCCGGTAATACTCGACTGCCTCTGCATGTGAGCCGCTGTCCAAGAGCAGGTCTGCCACAAAAAGCGTCTCGACGAATAGGGCTTCCCTGTCGCCTTTCTGTCCGTAAAGGGATATCAGGATTTTCCCGACTTCAATAGGGTTGATGTCCTTGAACTGTCTTGCAAGGCCTACGGCGTCATCAACCTTGTTATCCTGTATCAGGGAATCTACCACCGGCTTATAAGATTCCCAGGCAGTTTCCCTTTCGCCTTTTGCGAGACTGATATCCCCGATAAGTCTATTGACTTCAATATCAGAAGGTGCCAGCTCTGCGGCCCTAGATGCATAAGTTAGGGCTTCGTCATAAGCAGAGCTTGCTTTCTGGAGAAAGGCGCACCTGAGCAAAAGATGCGCGTCATCGTGATGCAACTCTATGGCCTTCTTGACAAATGTTACGGCCTGCTGAAGATCGCCCCGCTTTTCGCTAACGTAGCTCAAGCCGACCAGGGCATTACCGTTGTCTGGCTGGATCTCTAGGACCTTTGAAAAACAGGTGCGTGCCTGCTCATCGTCTCCCTTGTCCGAGTAGAGTTTTGCGATGTGGAGAAACTCCTTTATAGCATAAGAGGTGAGCCCTTCCTTCAAGAAGAGTCCTGCGACTTTCTCCCGTAAAGGGATATTTGAGGGTGCAAGTGACAGGATCCTTTCGTATATATTCAGAAACCGTTCCTTGCCAGCCTCTTTCGAGAGTAAGTCGGCAACGGTGAGATAATACTTTATTGCGTCGGTGGTGAGACCTTTTTCCTCGCTCAACTCACCCAGCGCGGTGTAGGCCCCTGCGTCCGTGGGATCAATATTAATAACCTTCTTATACAGGGCAAGCGCTTTCAAGGAAAACCCTCCACCCCTGTAATGCGTTGCCGCTTTGTGAAAGAGGTCAACCGCTGACTTCTTGTTGCCTTTTTTTAGATAAAGATCCCCAATGGTATTATAGATGTTACCGTCAGGGGCGTCTTTGAGAAGCCTTTCCCATTCGGTGATGGCCTTGTCTACTTGCCCCCTCGCTAGGAACTTTTGGGCCTCTTTTACTATTGCGCTTTTGTCATGCATAGATTAATTCAAACTATCATACAATGGCAAAAAGTGTCAATCACTGCGCACCCTTCTTGCTATTGCCGTCTGTTTCATTTTCCTTAAAAGGACAAGGAGGAAGACAGTAAGCTCGTTACCGCTGCAGGCCCGACAATTCCTTCTTACTGCATTCCTTGAGAAGTTGTATGGGTTCTCCCTCCGATATCACCCCGTTCAGTAC
>CAZNTS010000159.1:0-2719 GCA_964576045.1 uncultured Nitrospiraceae bacterium
ATAAAGATGTGGGCATAGCCTACGTTAAAACTGACAGCTTGTGAGACCTTGTATCCTATCCCTGCTACTATCCATCTCCGGTCGCTGTCCTGGATGCGCGGTGTGCGGCGCTAGCCGCTGAATGTCCAAACGTATCATGCCGGAGAGTTGAAGAAGATTGTCGAAGGGGCTATAGTAATCGCTGAGCCGCCTGAGTAAGCATTGTTGATGCCGCTGGCGCTCTGTTCGATAAGTGTAAACCCGGATGCCCTGATGAGGCTTGAGGAAATACAGATTAAGAAAACGGTGAAGATGACAACAAAGATACCGGTGAAATTGATGATCCGCATTATGTGTCCCCCTTGAGTCAGTTTCGATGTATGTGCGGGTGCCCGTAAGATATATTCTGTATTTGCTGCAGTAAAGAAAGGGTCATTTGTAATTTCTTTAGCGTGCGTGCATTATTATATTCATGGAAACTGTGCGTCTGAAACGAACAGCAAGGTTACTGGCAGGCCACCTATGGGTATTTTCCAATGAGCTTATTACGAGTCCGAAGGGGTTCGACCCCGGATCCCTCGTAGAGGTCTCGGATAGGAAGAATGCCTTTCTCGGGATCGGGTATATAAACCCTCATTCTCTCATTGCGGTGAGGATCCTCACAAGGGAAAAGGAAGAGATAAACCCCGATTTCTTTAGGAGACGGATCTTGGGCGCCATTGAGTACAGGAAGAGGCTTATGACTGGTTTAGATTCCTTCAGGGTCATTTTCAGCGAAGGGGATCTTCTTCCCGGGCTTATTGTGGACAAGTATAGTGATTGCCTGGTCGTTCAATGCCTCACTGCGGGTATGGAGAAATGGGAACAGGTGATCCTAGATATGTTAGACGAATTTTTTTCTCCGTCTCTGATCGTACTTAGGAATGACAGTCCATTCCGTGCATTTGAGGGGCTGATGCGGGAGAAGAGGGTTGTAAAGGGGGTAGCTGCAAGACACCCCATCCTCCGTGAAGGCGGTCTTCGGTTCGAGATCGATCCGATGTCTGGCCAGAAGACGGGTTTTTTCCTCGACCAGAGAGAGAATCGGGCAGCCTTCAGTAAACTTATTGGGGGGGGAAAGGGACTCGATCTTTTCTGTTACGTCGGTGCGTGGGGTGTCCATCTTGCGTATAGGGGCGCGGAAGTGACCTGCATAGACGAGTCAGGGGATGCCATCGATCAGGCGCGGAGGAACGCCGATTTGAATGGACTCTCTGAAAGTTGCAAATTCACAAGGGCAGACGTTTTCGAGTTCCTGAATTATGAGGTCTCGCAAGGAAACGCTTACGATTTCATAGTCCTTGATCCCCCGGCCTTTGTTAAATCCAAGGCAAAGGTAAAGGAGGCTTTGCGGGGATACCGCGAGCTTAACACAAACGCTATGCGTCTCCTAGTTAATAGAGGGCTGCTCGCCACATCTTCGTGCTCGTATCATATCGATAAAAGTATGTTTGTCGATATGCTCAGTTCAGCTGCACGGGATGCGGGCCGTCAGGTGAGGCTTGTCGAGCTGAGGTCACAGGCAAGAGACCATCCCATACTCCTCCGGATGCCCGAGACAGAGTATCTTAAGTGCGCCTTCCTGGAGGTGCAGTGACAACTGGGCTTGGCGACTAGGAATATGATGCCTGTTCTTACAATGATTGCGAGCCTAGTGTTGTCTGCGTGACAATTCACGAGGTCCGAGGCGACATCGTTTCACTTGATTGGCGATTTGCTGCGTCGGGGTCGGACGGCAATGGTCACCTAGCCCGGATTAGTTCTATCTCAAATAATTTTGGCCAGAATTTGCCGGTTACAAAGAGCCGGTCACGTTCACTGTCATAAGCGATTCCGTTCAGTACTGCCTTGCGAGACGGCAGCTCTGTTTTCCCAAGTCCTGAGAGCTCAATCCATGCCTCCACGACACCTGTTTCAGGAGAGATGATTGCAATTCGGTCAGTCGGCCAGACATTAGCGTATATCTTTCCCTTTATGTACTCAAGTTCATTGAGTTTTTTTACAGGAACGCCATTGTCGCTGACTTCTATGCTGCCCGTATGTTTGAACGTCTGAGGATCAATAAAATATAAGGATGCGCTTCCGTCGCTCATGATCAGACGCTTATCGTCGTTGGTCAGCCCCCAGCCGTCGCTAGGATAGGAAAACTCCCGAATAGGATGGCAAGTCTCTTTTTCAAAGACAAAGCCCTTTCTTTCCCGCCATGTAAGCTGGATGATCTCATTTCTGAAGATTGTTATTCCTTCGCCGAAATACTGCCGTGGTAGACGGTAAGAACATAAAACCTTTCCTGTTACCAACTCGACTTTCCTGAGTTCGGATCTTCCGTATAGCCCTGTCCCCTCGTAAAGAAAACCGTCTTTAAAAATCAGGCCTTCAGTGAAAGCCTTCGGGTCATGCGGATAGACGTTCACGACTTTGTAACCATAAACAGGAACGTCATTGATAGTCCCTCGTACTGGTGCCATCGCGGCAATTATTCCTGAGAACACCGATATGATAACGAGAAACAACGCAGATATCTTCACTTACTGTCCTCCTTTCGGCTGATAAGAGATATCTCCCAAGCCCTCCTTTTCCAGCGTTCCTAGAAGCCGAGCTATAATTGTACTTGAAATTACTATCCCTCTTCTCGTCAGTCGGATACATTCTCCGTCTGATTCAAGAAATCCATCAATGATTAAGTCTCTAGATGCTTTTT
>CAZNTS010000160.1:0-3347 GCA_964576045.1 uncultured Nitrospiraceae bacterium
CCATTCTCCAAGGAGAGCACACGCGAAAAAGTGTGTCGCTGCTGCCCGCAGAGCGCGACGCGGATCGGTAGCTGGCCCTTCATCATCATTGAAGCAGGAGGACTTGATCACGTCGCAGCTATTCCGGATTTGCCGCAAGGCAGGAAACACGCCGCCGCGGCTAAGCTGCCTTCCTATTCTGGCAGCCGCCGTCATTGCGGGCTGTATTGCGCTGTGTGTCCCAATCTCAGAAACGTTCTCTCAGGCCCAATCAATTCCGAAGCCTCCGCTAAACGCTGATAGTGACGGAATGGAGCGGAAGCTCACGGTCACTGTCCCTGGGACCATTCAGGCGTTTTTCGTCACCGACCTCTACGCCAAGGACTCCGGTTATGTCTCGCAAATCAACTTTGATATCGGCGACCACGTGAAAAAAGGACAGGTGCTGGCGGTCATCTATAACCCGGAGCTGCAGGCGCAATTTGACAAGGCCCAGGCGGCCGTGCAGCAGGCAAAGGCCTCACTCGAAATGGCAAAGCGCCAGCTAGTGGGCATGCAGGCCGATCTGGCGCTTAAGGAGGTGACACTCAAGCGGCAGGAAGAACTGTTCGCCGGGAAGGCCGCGACCCCCCAGACGCTCGACGAGGCCAAGGCTAGTGATGGCATATCGGGCGCCAACCTGGAAACAGGGAAAGCGAAGATTACCTTGGCCGAGGCCAATATCCGGGCTGCTAAGGCCGAAGCGGAAAGGCTTCAGGCACTGCTGCAATATGACAAGATCGTGGCGCCGTTCAACTGTGTCGTGACTCGACGGCTTGTCAACCTGGGCGACTTGGTTCAGTCGGCCACCACAACCCGCACCACCCCTTTGTTCACCGTGCAGGAAATCGACGTGGTGCGGGTGTTCGCCGACGTGCCGGAGGCAAATGCCTGGTGGGTCCGGCCCGGGCTGGCAGCCGAGGTGAAGCTTTACAACCCGGCGGGGACAATCTTTCATGGTACGGTCACCCGCATCGCCACTGCGCTCGATCCCGCCACGCGGACGATGCGGACTGAAATCGACCTTCCGAATCCCAATGAGACCCTGCAGCCGGGAATGTATGCGCAAGTAACGCTGGGAGGTGAGTAGCAGCAGCAAATGGACCAGCCCATGCCATAGTCGAGAACGTGAACGGGAGGTGGATGTGTCAGGATCTTTGTGCCGGTGTGCATGGGTGGCTGTATTGCTTGTTCTGGCATTGGGTGGATGCGCCGACTTGTCGAGACTGAAGCTTTCTCATCCATCCGTTGCCCCGGCCACTCAGCCGAGCACTTCGTTGAAAGTGGACGCATCGCAAATCCCGCCGATGTATCGACGTCTCCTGGCGGTGGATTTGCCGACAGTGGTTCGTGTCGCCATGGCGCGAAACCTCGATATTCAAGAAGCGCAGCAGCGCATCGAAGCCTCGCGCGGCGCCTATGAAAGCAGCGTGGGGGCGATTTTCCCTTCTCTTACTCCAAATGTCACAGCGGTGGGTATTGAGGGGGCTGTCTCAAAACCAGGTGGTTTTGGGTTCGCGAACTTCTTCGATGTCATCCCGGCCGTTATAATCCAGTGGATCGTCAATCCCGGCCAAGTGATCTATGACGCTATCGCGTCGAAGCGGCGCCTTGAGGCTTCGGCACTGCAGGAGCAGGCTGTTACACAGGAAACGACGCGCGCCGCGGCAGTCCAATATTATGACCTCGTCTTGGCCCAGGCGCTGGTTTCCGCGGCCAGGCGGGCGGTGGAAGATGCCAGGGAGTTGCTCCGGATAGAACGCCTGCGGTTTAATACCGGCAATGCATTACCCGCAGACGTCCTACGGGCGGAAGCCGCGTTCGCCGCCAGGCAACAGGATCTGCTGACCGCCGTGAACGGTTTTTACAATGCCTCGGTCACTCTCACCGTCACACTCCACCTCGACCCGACGGTCATGCTGGCGCCGAAGGCGGGGATCATGATGCAGGTGACTCTTGTTAGCGACCAACTGCAGATCGATGACATGCTCACGACCGCCGTCCACTACCGGCCTGACCTGGAAGCGGTTCGGACGCTTTTGGCGGCCGCACAGGCGGACAAGGGTGCAACTGTTTGGGGCGGGTTGGGGCCGCAGGACCAGGGAGAACACTGGTTCGGTCCGACGCCGCCTGCTCACTCAACGGCCAATACTTTGTATCGGCAAACGAAATATATGACGACCGGCGGCTTTAATTGGAGTGCCGCAACTTTCGGTAGGATTAAGAGCGCAGTTGCCAACGTGAAGATCGCCGGTTTCGACGTGGACCGAGAGTTGGATCAAGTTCGCGCTGCTGTCGTCTCGGCGCATCAGGCCAGTCTAACTGCCGCACAGCTCATCCCGGTTGCCAAGCAGCAGGTCACGTCGGCTGAAGAAGCGCTGCACCTGACCGAGGAAAATCTCAAGGCCGGCACCGGACTGACAGTCGATATACTGCAGGCTGAGACCGCCGCCGACCAGGCCCGTGCCCGTTACGCCACCGCGATCGTGCTTTACAACCAGTCCCAGATCAATCTGCTCGCGGCGATGGGGATCATAGACCAGGCGAATATAGACAAGAGACAGTCGAATGCCGATTGAAAACGGGGCGGCATTTTCAAGATTGACGCAGGGTGAGCCATCCCAGGTGAGCCACCATTAAACTCGCCAACCCTGAAAAAATATTATCTTTCTGACTCAATTCCGGTTAAATTTAAACGATTGAAATTTCGGGCCGCTGCCTCCGACATTCCGAGTGGGGGCCGCAACCAAGGGATTTCATCTGGCCAAGCTGCGAGAAGCGCTTTTAAAACCGGCCTTTCCTGTCTCCCTGAGCGGGGCGGATGGCATAACTATTTACAATGACAAGATTATTCCTGGCAACTGACAACTGACCACTGGCCACCAGGTTTCATGGGTTTACTTGATTGGTTCCGGCGCAAAAATAAGCGGTCAAGGCCGGGCCTGAGGGCCATCTGGCGCGGCTTCCAACGGGTTCTCGCCTTGAATAACGAGATCCAGGTGCTCATGAGCTACCTGGACGAGAAGCTGGCGGCTCCTGAGGGCCCGGATATCGACGCCTGGCTGGTCCGGATCGAACTGCTGGACCGGCGGTTTGTTGATCTGCTGGCCGCCCTGCATGGCATGTCCGGGGGCCGCTGGCCGGAACTGGAGGTGGCCAGGACCAGGATCCGGGCCGCCATCAATGAACGATTGGCCGATTTGGCCGATCCGGAGCGATTTCGCGTCATCCTGAACCTCATCAGCCCGCTGACCCTGTTGGACCGCGGCCGCTCCGGCCTTCGCCCGGAAGATTGCCGCACCTACCGCGACCTCTCCTGGTTTGCCCAT
>CAZNTS010000161.1:0-8067 GCA_964576045.1 uncultured Nitrospiraceae bacterium
AAGTGAGTGCCCTTGATGAGAAACAGCTTCCTGAAGTTGATGCGCTCTATATTGGAGGCGGGTTTCCCGAAACCCATGCCCTTATCCTTGCGGAAAATGTTAACTTTCGCGACTCTCTCAGAAAGGAGATCGAAAATGGACTGCCGGTATACGCTGAATGCGGCGGGCTTATGTACCTTGGAAAAGGGCTTTTGCTTGACGAAAAGACATACCCGATGGCGGGTATCTTTCCAATGGTTTTCTCTCTGGATAGAAAGCCGCAGGCCCACGGGTATTCTGTAGTGGAGGTAGTAAGGAAGAACCCTTTCTACTCTGCAGGGACCGCCCTGAGAGGACATGAGTTTCATTATTCAAGAGTATGCGGTGACATGAATGAGATAGAGCCGTTTTATTATGCGTTTCGCATGAAGAGGGGACATGGAATCTACAATAAGATGGACGGTATATGTTATAAAAATGTCCTTGCTACATATACGCACCTCCATGCCTTTGGCGCGCAGGAATGGACCGAAGGGGTGATAAGACAAGCGGTCGAATACAAGACTAAAAAGGCTCTTCAAATGAGCACGAACGGCGGATAATGTGCCCTCACTGAAAGAGGAGGTAAAGAAGGCCCTTGACGCCACAGACTTCGCATGGATCGAAAGACTTGCCCGTGAGAACAAGAAGGTTTTCAGCATACTTATTTCGCTGACCTATGACAAGGAGGACCTTATATGCTGGAGGGCGATCGAGGCCATGGGAAAGGCAGCAGGGGCTGTTGCAGGGGAGGCTCCTGTGGCGGTTAGAAATGTTGTTCAACGCCTGATCTGGTCTGTGAGTGAGGAATCAGGAGGGATAGGATGGAGTGCGCCTGAGATGCTCGGAGAAATAGTGATTAATAGCCCACAGGCTTTTGAGGACATTCCTCCTGTTTTGCTCTCATTTCACGAAGAAGAAAGTTTTCTCAAGGGAGTGCTTTGGGCCCTGGGAAGAATGGCAAGGTCTGGCATCGAACGCACTCGGGGTTCTTTCGAAGTTGCGGTGAGGGCTCTTGAGCATAAAGACTCTTCGGTGCGGGGGCTTGGGCTTTATGCACTGGCAGGGTCCATTACAGATGAAGTCAAGGCTAGGGTAAAGGAAATGATCCGGGACGGGGGACGGTGCGTTATCTATAGAGACGGACAACTGGTCGAGACGAAAGTAGGCGATATTGCCAGGATGGTATTGGATGAGCGATGAATGTAATCTTTGGTGCTAATACTTATCTGATAGGGGCCAAGTGAAACATCGTGTCAGGGAGGACAAGAACGAAACGGCGAGATGTCCCTTCTGCAAAGGGGACATAAATCCACCCCAAGAGGTGAAAACCGAGACTGGAGGGTTCACAGGAGGGAAATGCAAGTGCGGAGCAGTTTACGTATTGGACCCAACAGGTCACAATGTCGGCGAAGCATTCGCTGATGCCTTGTCTTACGCATGCGCTGAAGGCTCCGCGGAGTTTGGGTCTCCCGGTGAGGGTGGCAATTACCTAGAGGCGGTTTTTAATTATGATTTGAGGACTCACAAGTCGTGGGAAGTGAAGGACATCCGGAGGGACTACTCCGGAAAGATAATTTTCATAAAGATGGAATAGAAATGGTAGAATAACAGACACAAATTAATCGATAAGTTATTTTTATTTGACCGCATATGGCCTATTGTATTATTGTGTATAACTTGCACAGGACAGGTATTCTCCAATACTTGTCAAGAAAGTGCGGCGCACGGAGGACGGCCCTTCAAGCGAGAATACTATAGTAACGAATAGATAGAAAGGAGGAGTGTTAATATGCCGACAATGGAATTTCAGGGAAAGCAGTACGAAATCGATGAGGACGGGTATCTAGTAAACCTTGATGACTGGTCCAAGGAGCTTGCGGACCACATAGCCAAGTTAGAGGACATCTCGATGACAGACGCCCACTGGGAAGTGGTCAACTTCCTGAGGGATTATTACCAGAAGTACCAGATTGCACCGATGATAAAGATTCTGGTGAAGGAGATCGGTAAGGTCATGGGTCCTGAAAAGGGGAACACAAAATACCTTTATGAGCTTTATCCGGGAGGACCTGCAAAGCAGGCGTGTAAGATCGCCGGTCTGCCGAAGCCGACGGGTTGTGTATAGGTAATAGAGAAATAAGAAGTAGGAAGCTGTTAAATCTGTTCTTCTCCTACTTCTTTTTTTCTGGGGAGAAGACGGGGTGAGTATGACAGTTAGGGATTTCTTGTCAGAAAAGAAATCCGTTGTCCTTGAAAGATGGTTCGATATCGTCCTGGAAACCTATCCGCTTGATGCATCAGGTTTTATCAGGAACAGGCAAAGACAGTTTACCAATCCGGTGGGGTATACGATATTCGAAGGGCTGCAAAGTATCCTAGATGCACTCTTGCAGGAAAAGGAACTGGTCGTTGATGAGATATCGCCCCTCCTTGACAGCTTTATCAGGATTCGGGCAGTTCAGGATCTGACACCTTCGCAGGCTTTGGTCTTTATTTTCCGGCTCAAGAAAATATTAAGGGAAGAGTTGAAAAGTTCGGGCTTTTCACCTTCGGAAGAGATTGAATTTCTTGATTCCCGAATAGACACATTAGCCCTGATCTCCTTTGACCTTTATATTAAGTGCCGCGAGAAGATATATGATCTGAAAGCGAATGAATTGAGGAACATGACCTTCAGGCTGTTGCAGAAGGCGAACTTGGTGTGTGAAATCCCGGGGGAGTGACAGGATTTCACACGGGGATGAGATAACTTAACAAATAAGAGGTAAAAAATGGGATCCATAGTTGCTTTTTTCGCAGTGATTGCGCTTGTTCTGATCTCGATCGTTGGTGTGAGCGTCGGACAGCTGCAGTACGTCTTCGGCGTTGTCATCCCATACGCTGCCTTGATCATTTTCTTGACGGGTTTTGTCGTTAAGGTACTTAGGTGGGGGAGTTCTCCCGTACCTTTCTGTATCCCAACAACCTGCGGACAGCAAGCATCTTTGCCGTGGATCAAACAGAACAAGATTGATAATCCCTCAACGACGCTGGGCGTTATTGTTAGGATGGCGCTCGAAGTGCTTCTTTTCCGTTCACTGTTCAGGAACTTGAAGACTCAGTTGAGCGAGGGACAGAAGCTTGCTTATGGCGAGGCAAAGTGGCTCTGGTTGGCAGGGCTTGCTTTTCACTGGTCTTTTCTAATTATTTTAGTGAGACATTTGAGATTCTTTGTCGAGAAGGTGCCAGTTCCTGTCCGGATGATCGAAGGAATGGACAGCTTCCTGCAGGTGGGTGCACCGCTTTTGTATATTAGCGATGCAGTGATTCTTCTGGCAGTGACCTATCTTTTCGTGAGGCGGATTTTTATTCCCCAGGTTCGCTACATCTCCCTCCCCGCTGATTACTTCCCCCTCTATCTTATTTTCGGAATTGCCGCCTCTGGCGTGCTTATGAGGTACTTTTTCAAGACAAATATTACGGGAGTGAAAGAACTAGCGATCGGACTGGTCAGTTTTAGTCCAGACCCGAAAGTACTGGGAGAGATCGGCGTCATTTTCTATGTTCATCTATTTCTCATCAGCATCTTCTTTGCGTACTTTCCGTTTAGTAAACTGATGCATTTGGGCGGTGTCTTTCTTAGTCCGACGAGAAACATGGCAAACAACAGTCGAATGAAAAGACATATCAACCCCTGGAATTACCCTGTGCACGTTCATACTTATGAGGAATATGAGAATGACTTCAGGGAGAAGATGAAAGGGGCTGGGATACCAGTGGAAAAGGAGTAACTATGGCAAAATTTACGGCGAAACCGGATGATCTCGCGAAAATAGAATTCAGGCCTCCGAAAACGGGCTGGATGGATACTCCGATCGAGATTAAAGAGCACATGTTCTGTCATGCCGCAAAGCCTAAGGAACTCGATGTAGTGGGATTTCCCAATGCGCACGAGTGGAGGCCGAATGATGAGGACTGGAAACTCCCCGATAACTGGGAAAAGACGATTCTAGAGGGGATGAAAAATCTCCTTGGGAAATACCGCTCCTTCAGGCTTTTTATGGATATCTGTGTGAGGTGTGGGGCGTGTGCGGACAAGTGCCATTTTTATATCGGAACTGGCGACCCCAAAAATATGCCCGTTCTCAGAGCCGAACTTCTCCGGTCCGTGTACAGAGGGAACTTCACCTTGGCAGGAAAGGTCCTAAAGAAAATCTCAGGGGCAAGGGATCTCACGGTTAACGTGCTGAAAGAATGGTGGTATTATTTTTATCAGTGCACTGAATGTCGTCGCTGTTCTGTGTTCTGCCCTTACGGTATCGATCAGGCTGAAATCACGATGATGGGAAGGGAACTCACCAATCTCCTCGGTCTGAATATAGGATGGATCTCCGGCCCGGTGGCGGCCTGTTACATGAAAGGAAATCATCTCGGGCTTGAGCCTCACACAATCACCTCAAGTATAGAATTCTTTGTGGACGATATAGAGGCTATCACCGGTATTCGCGTGACCCCGACCTTCAACAGAAAAGGCGCGGAAATCCTTTTTGTTACTCCCTCCGGCGACCTCTTTGCCAACCCCGGCACATACACCGCCATGGGTTACCTCATGCTTTTCCATGAGCTCGGGCTCGACTACACTTGGAGCACCTATGCTTCGGAAGGCGGAAACTTCGGTTTCTTCACGACCAATGAAATGGCAAAGAGACTGAACGCGAAGATATACGCGGAAGCAAAAAGACTGGGCGTGAAATGGATTCTGGGTGGCGAGTGTGGTCACATGTGGAGAGTGCTCCACCAATATATGGACACTTGGAACGGCCCGGCGGACTTTCTCGAAGAGCCGGTTTCTCCAATCACGGGAACAAAGTTTGAGAATACGAAAGCGACAAGGATGGTCCATATTGCGGAGTTCACTGCTGACCTTATCAAACACGGCAAGCTCAAGCTGGATCCGGGCAGAAACGATCACCTGAAGGTGACCTTCCACGATTCCTGCAACACATCAAGAGGCATGGGACTTCTGGAGGAACCTCGATACATCGTTAAGAACGTGTGTAATCATTTCTATGAAATGCCTGAGGACACGATCAGGGAGAAAACCTTCTGTTGCGGGAGCGGTACCGGACTGAATGCATCTGAGAACATGGAGTTGAGGCTGAGGGGAGGATTCCCTCGTGCTAACGCAGTGAAGTATGTCAAAGAGCATTACGGAGTTAATATGCTCGCCAATGTGTGCGCCATCGATAGAGCGACGTTAAGCACGTCGATGGATTACTGGGTTCCCGGCGTGAGCGTTACCGGTGTGCACGAGCTAGTAGGCAATGCGCTAGTGATGAAGGGGGAAAAAGAGAGGACTCAGGATTTACGCCTTGAACCTCTCCCCGGGAAGGAGGGTAACGAGTGATGAGACTCTACGGCGGCGGTAAGATAATTATTGGGCTCATCATTTTTTTCTTTCTGGTTACCTTTCCTTTTTTTCTAAATGCCGGGAAAGTTAACGCAAAACCTGAACCGAAGATCGACACTCCCGAGATCCAAAAACTTGCAGAGAAGAAGTGCGTGGAGTCCAAGGCATTTATGAGAGCAGAACATATGAAGCTGCTGAACGAGTGGAGGGACTTTGCTGTCCGGGACGGCCAGAGGGTCTACGTGAATTCCGAAGGGAAGCAGTTCACCATCAGTCTTCAGAACACGTGCATGCACTGTCATTCAAACAAGAAAAAGTTCTGCGATGAATGCCACAACTATATGGCAGTGAACCCATATTGCTGGAATTGTCATATAGCGCCGAAGGAGAAGGAGTCATGAGTATGAATAGAAGGCAGTTTTTAAAAATAGCGGGAATCTCTAGCGTGCTCGGCCTCGGAGGCACTTCGGTTGTCAATGTGTTGACGAAGGGCAGAGGTGAGGCCTCTCACATTGTTACCGATGAAAGAGCGTTGACCGCGAAGAGGTGGGCCATGGTGATCGATGTGAGCAAGTTCAGGAACGAAGAAGACTATAAGAAGCTCACAAATGCTTGCCATAGTATCCATAATGTGCCTGATTTCGGGAATCCAAAAGACGAGATCAAATGGATATGGACTGACACCTATGAGCACACCTTCCCCACCCAGCCAAACGAATATATCGAGGAGGATATCAAAAACAAACCCTTTGTGCTCCTCTGTAATCATTGCGCGAACCCCCCGTGTGTGAGAGTATGTCCTACTAAGGCTACTTTCAAGAGGCCGGACGGAATCGTAATGATGGACCAGCATCGCTGTATCGGATGCAGGTTTTGTATGGCTGCGTGCCCCTTCGGCGCCAGGAGCTTTAATTATAAGGATCCCCGGTTGGTCTTGAAGCCGGAGGATGAAAACAGGGAATACCCTACAAGGACAATCGGCGTGGTCGAAAAATGCACCTTCTGCTTTGAGCGGCTCGCTAAAGGTCTTATCCCAGCATGTGTCGAGGCTGCAAGAGAAATCGCGAAGGAAACAGGGACGGAACCGGGTATGTATTTCGGCGACCTGGATGACCCCAAGTCAGAGGTGAGGACTGTCCTCAGCACGCATTATACGATAAGGCGCAAGCCGGAACTTGGAACGGAGCCCAGTGTTTTCTATGTGATAGGAGGTGGGAAAAATGCTTGAAAAAGCGTTGAATGGAAGTCGAAGATACTGGACATGGGTGTTTTTTCTCCTCGCCATGGTCGGCGTTGGGTTCATTAACTATCTCTATCAATTTAAGAATGGCCTTGGTATAACCGGCATGAGCCGTGATGTCTCATGGGGCCTCTACATCGGCCAGTTTACTTTTCTTGTCGGGGTTGCTGCTTCTGCTGTCATGCTTGTCATCCCTTATTATCTCCACGACTTCAAGAAATTCGGGAAGATTGTCATTCTCGGGGAGTTCCTCGCTGTTGCGGCGGTCACCATGTGCGTCACGTTTATCTTCGTCGACTTGGGGCAACCCATGAGGGTATTGAATGTGTTACTACACCCGACACCTAATTCGATCCTGTTCTGGGATGCGATTGTGTTGAATGTCTATCTTATGCTCAATATTGTGATAGGATGGGTCACTCTCAGTTCCGACCGTAAGGGCATAAGGCCCCCTCAGTGGGTAAAGCCTCTGATCTATCTTTCGATTCCATGGGCTTTCAGCATTCATACCGTTACAGCCTTTCTCTACGCAGGCCTTCCGGGTAGACATTTCTGGTTGAGCGCCATAATGGCAGCCCGGTTTCTCGCATCGGCTTTTGCGGGGGGCCCTGCGCTGCTCATTATCCTTGCGCTTATTGTAAGGAAACTGTCCAAATTCGATCCGGGAACAGAACCTATCCAAGCCGTGGGGAAGATCGTAACCTATGCGATGATCGCGAATGTCTTCTTTCTCGGGCTGGAGTTTTTTACTGCTTTTTATAGCCAGGTCCCGGGGCATATGCACTCTTTCAAGTATCTGTATAACGGATTGGAAGGTCATGACAAGCTTGTCCCTCTCATGTGGACGTCTAGTATTCTGGCGGTACTTTCTCTTATTCTGCTGGTATTCCCTTCGCTGCGCAGGAAAGAAGGCCTACTGGCGACGGCATGTGTCGCGTTGTTTGTGTCCTTATGGATAGACAAGGGATTTGGTCTGGTGGTAGGAGGATTTATTCCAAACCCGTTTGAAGGTGTGACGGAATACTGGCCGAGCGCCCGCGAGGCGCTGATTGCGACAGGTGTCTGGTCATTGGGTTTTCTGGTGCTCACGCTGCTTTATAAGATTGCCGTTACAGTGAGAGAAGAGACTGAAGGCATAGAGACGGAACACTGAAGAGAATCAAGGGATTGAGTAGTGTGCTTGACAAATGGCGTTTCCCGTCAAGGGAAAACGCCGTTTGTCTTTTTGACCTGTTACTGTCATGAGATTCAAAGTTCATAGCATATGATCTTTGCTCTTACCTGATAAAGTGGTCTGCTTTATTTCACGAGAAATTGTTGATTTAACAGACATGCTTTAATTAGAATAAAAAGACAAAAGATTAGGAGGTGATTGTAACGTGTACATGGTTTCTGTGGATGCTGCCAAGTGCGAAGG
>CAZNTS010000162.1:0-6582 GCA_964576045.1 uncultured Nitrospiraceae bacterium
TTCAGTGCGGTGGGAGAGACGATCTTCTTTCTTGAGCCGAGGCTGTTCTATACTCATAAGGGTACGGAGAAACACTTCGAGAGGATCGGATTTATTGAAGGTGTGAAGCTTGCGGAGAGGGTCTCTGGTACGTCATCCTTCTCACATTCAGTCGCCTATTGTATGGCTGTTGAGAGGATCATGGGATTGGAGATAACCGAGAGCGCCAAGGCGGCGCGAACTCTGCTTCTGGAACTTGAGAGATTATATAATCACGTAGGGGACATCGGCAATATGTGCGCTGGAACAGGCCTAGCCGTGGGATATGCGAGGGGAGCGACCATTAAGGAGAACTTGATGCAGCTGAATGAAAGGATTACGGGGAGCCGTTATCTGAGGGGCGTAAATGTTATCGGCGGAACAGTCAAGGATGTGTTTCGCCATAGAGACTATATCCTCTCGACCCTTGACAGCGTAACGCGGCAGTATAAGGGGATGATGAAATTGCTCCTTGGAACTGTTTCCCATGTCGAGCGTCTTGAGAACACGGGGATACTCTCAAAGGACATTGCCGTGAAACTCGGGGTCACCGGCGTTGCAGCCCGTGCCTCAGGGGTCAATGACGATCTCCGGAAAGCCCATCCTCATCTTCTATACGATAAGCTGCTGTTTGAGTCTCATACAATGTCGAAAGGGGATGTGCTTGCGAGGATGATGATAAGAGCGGAAGAGGCTGAATGTTCCTTATCGATGATTAATGCCCTCCTCGAATCCAATTACAAGGGGGACCTGACGGTGAGGACGAAAGAGATACCGGCATATACCGCCGCCTTCGGCTATACCGAGACGCCAAGGGGCTCGGTCTTCTACTGGATGAAGTCCGACAAAGTAGGAAAACCGCTCCGGGTTAAGATGAGGTCCCCCTCCTATTGTAACTGGCCGGCGGTGCCCTTTGCGGTACATGGCAACATCGTGCCTGACTTTCCCCTCTGCAACAAGAGTTTCAACCTGTCGTATTCGGGATGTGACATGTGAAGGCGCAAAAGCACGGTAGAAAGTAGCCAGTAACAAGTGGGCAGTAGATAAAAAGATAAAAGAATGGATCCATGCTGAAAGAAATATTCAGAAACATGTTTCGAAGGAAGGTTGCGATCCCCTTTCCAGAGGGGTTCAGGATAAGTCCCGAAGAAGCCACTGAGGTGATGGACCTGCAGGAAAGAGCAGACGCGGTATTCGGCAGGTCCCTGAGGATCAGGCAGGTGGACGCAGGATCGTGCAACGCCTGCGAGTGGGAGTGTACGGCCTTAACAAATCCCGTTTATGATATCCAGAGGTTCGGTATCGACTTTGTCGCCTCGCCTAGACACGCCGATGCTCTTCTTGTGAGCGGTCCTGTTTCGAGGCAGATGGAGCTGGCGCTTAGGAAGACATATCTTGCCACACCTGAGCCCAGGTTCGTAATCGTCTGCGGAGACTGCGCTATTGACGGCGGAGTGTACAAGGGAAGTTATGCCGTTACAGGCGGGGTTACACAGGTTATACCTGTTGATTGTGTCATCCCAGGGTGTCCCCCTTCGCCCACGGCCATCATCGCTGGCCTGGCGCGACTGCTGGAGAAGCTGGCGCAACGCTGATCAGATATTCTCAGTCCTCTTTTGTCCGGTTGTCTTCATCCCGGATATCAGGTTCCAAGTCAGATGACAGGTGATTCGCTATAAAGAAAATCACAACTGATACAAGCATGGTAATAACTGCAGTTGTAAACGCCAGAGATTTCCCATGCCATAAACCGGCGAACCAGTTGGTAAGCTCATTGGCAAGCACGTTCGCCTTTCCACCATAGAGTTCCATGTCATGGGTAAAAGCCTTCGAATCTTCAGGGTTAATCGGATAGACATTTCCGTCTGACATTTCATAGCCCAAAACGCTGTCCGCATCATTCACGGCCGCCATATAAATCAATAAGGAACCGCCCAAACCAGCCACCAGTATAATGACAGTCACCAAGTAAAGGCGTATTCGAAGATTTGCGGTTTTCAATTTCATGTTATCCTGTCTTTCTGCAAAATTGCGCATTTGTTTATGCATCATCCTCAATGGTTTATATTAACATGCGATAAGCCTGCAGGTGCAGGCCCTGGCAGCACTTTTTTCTTACCCGTTCTTCTTGGTTTTTCAGAATTTTTATTAGGTGTGGAACCGCTTCTTTTGGACCGAGCAAGCCTGGTGGAAGGCAGAAATACTCCTGACCCACTGTGGAAATGACTACAGAAAAGACTTACTCTCTTTCCATGGCGGGTCTATCACTTCCATCCCAATCCTGTATGCCAGGCCACGGGGCTGAAGTCTGTCTACCCATTTAACTCTGCACTGAAGGGTCAGTGTTTCTTCTGAGGTCGGTTGGAAGTTCAGAGTGAACTCAGTGTCGGGGGTAAATTGCTGCAAAGGTTCTGAGGAATAGACAACAACGCTCACACCATTCTCGGAGAGGTCATCTATTACTCCTTCAAGGGCTGCACTCCCCGAGACAAGTGTGGTCTTATAACCGATCTTTATTCTTTCGTAACGTCTTTGTTCCATTAACAACCCTGCCAGAGGGCATGCCGGCAGTACAACCCTGCAGATCATTATACGGCAATCGTCTTTCTGTTTTCAATGGCGGCAAGAGCGTCTGTATGTGCAAAACAGTAAGATTGTCTCCCACGAGGTCCACGTGGGGATGGGCACCCTGGCCGGCGCGTACTACTTACTTTCGACAGGAAAATTCGGGACGATAGTGATGAAGTAGCCGGGGCAGGCCACCTTTATTCATAAAAAAGCTTCTTACATGGGCACGGCATCATGTTGAGATTGTCTAATGTGAAGTGCTGATGACTTTTCTCGGTCCCATGGTTTAATATAAAAACCGTTATCCTCATGGACGAAGCCTACAGCATAAAACTCCCAGCGTTCGAGGGCCCGCTCGATCTCCTTTTGCATCTCATAAAGGATAACAAGATCGATATCTACGATATCCCAATTGCCCTTATCACCCACCAGTATCTTGAGTACATCGAGATGATGAAAGAGCTTAACCTCGACGTCGCAGGAGAATTCCTCCTCATGGCCGCGACCCTCATCCACATTAAATCCCGGATGCTCCTGCCGGTGGAGGAAGTGACTGGCGAGGAGCCCGAGGACCCCAGGTTCGAACTGGTCCAGCGGCTCTTAGAATATCAGGCCTTCAAGGAGGCTTCTCTGGCCTTCAGGGAAAGGGAGGAAGAATGGAGCAACATCTTTCACAGGGAGCGCACAGAGGAGAAGGTCGGTGAAGAGGGATCTGAGGAACTGAATCTCTTTGACCTGAGCCTCTTCGACCTGATGGGGGCGTTCAAAAGACTCTTGGACAGGGTGCCGCCTGAGGTTGTCAACATCACGAGGGAGACGCTGACCGTTAAGGACAGGATAGGCTTCATTATCGAAAAGATGGAAAACCAGGACACAATACGGTTCGAGGACCTATTCGAGGGCGCCATGACGAGGACCCACCTTGTAGTTACCCTTATCGCCCTACTCGAAATACTTCGCTTAGGGCTTGCGAGGGCATATCAGGAGAGGGATTTCGGGCCCATATGGATCATCAATTCCCAGAGAAAGCCAGTCGAAGAGACGGAGCCAGCAGCTTAAGTACAAGGGACGTTTTGCCTTGGTATTGCCGGATATTATCTTCATAACCTTGCGATGGGCATTCAGATGTTTTTTAGAACTGCAATATCATCGCTATCAATATCATCCAGATTCTTGTATGATGAAAGCGTTATGTCTTATAATCGTGATATGGGGCAGTAGGTCTTCTGAAGAAACTGAGCACTGTTGCGGGAACGAGGCGTGAGCGGGATGGATTTTGTGTCTGATCACCCTTTGATGGTTGAAAAAGCGAGCGTGGATTCGTTGGCACGAAAGAAATTTCCTACCAAACTTTTTCTTGAAGTGACCACCAGGTGTAACCTCAAGTGCGAGATGTGCGTGAAGCAGAGTGACGGCGGAAGTTCTATGACAGGAGATCTCACTCCCGAGACGTTCAGTGCCATTGAGTCTGCCCTGCCCCGTCTTGATACCCTGATTCTCAATGGTGTCGGGGAACCGCTTCTGCATCCTCACCTCGAGCAGTACGTAAAAAAAGCCAGGAAGTTGCTCCCCGAAGGTGCTTCGGTCGGTTTCCAGACCAACGGCGTCCTGCTGGACTACGAGCGTGCGGAATCCCTTCTTGATGCAGGCGTCGATCGCATCTGTCTTTCTATGGACGCGGTCTCTTCCGAACGTTTCAGGACGATCCGGGCTGGTGGCGAGGTGAGTGATATCGAGCTTGCTTTCTCTGCCCTGAACGGGGCCAAGGCAAGGCACGGCAGGCCGGACATCCGGGTAGGCATTGAGTTTGTGCTCATGCGCCGTAATCTGTCGGAACTACCCATGGCGCTTCGCTGGGCCGCCAGGCAGGGAGCCGCATTTGCTATCGTTACGCAGCTTCTCCCTTACGATAAGGGGGCTGTCGCTCAGGCTGCTTATGATACCAATACCGCGGGCGCAATTGATATTTACAGTAAATGGAAAACGAGGTCGGAAAAGGACGACATAGATTTGCGCAGATATGCCGAGATCTTCTTGAAATATGCTAAATCGAACGATGATGTGAGAATGCTCGACATGGTAGAACGCATGAAAGATGATGCCTCCGGGCGGGGGATTGCACTTCACATAGATAAGTTGCTTGCGAGAGATGAGGAGTGGCTCGGAAAGGCCGGCGATATTCTGGCCGAAGCACAGCAGATAGCCGACGCCCATGGCATGACCCTCACTCTTCCGGGGCTCGCACCGGCCAATAACAGAAGATGTGAGTTTGTGGAGGCAGGAAGCATCTTTGTCTCATGGGACGGTTATGTGCATCCCTGCTATTTCCTGTGGCACAGGTACCGCTGTTATGTGGGCGGATGGGAGAAATGGGTGAAGCCTCGGGTCTTTGGAAATCTGCTTGAAGAAGATATACTGGAGATATGGAACAAAAGAGATTACTGTTCTTTCAGGGAAAGTGTGATCAGATACGACTTCCCTTTTTGCTTTGATTGTAACTTCGCCCTCTGCGACTATGTTCAGGGTGAGGATTTTGAACAGGATTGTTACGTCAGTAGCGTACCTTGTGGCGCTTGTCTTTGGTGTACGAGCCTGTTTCACTGTCTCCAGTGAGACTGAAGAGAAAGGTTGGAAGAAAAATAACCGGCAGCATTAAGTGTGCCATTCACTTTAATGGCGGAAGGGAGTTTCTATGGACAAGATTTTAAGGATCAACATGAGCGCGCAGGGTGGTCCCAAGTCGGAAGAGAGCCCTCTCGGAGAATATGCGGGTTTTGGCGGCAGGGCCATGACATCCGCAATAGTCTCGAAGGAGGTCCCTCCTTTATGCCATCCGCTTGGTGCAGAGAACAAGCTAGTCATAGCACCGGGTATGCTGAGCGGGACTACGGCAGCCATGTCGGGACGCATCTCTGTAGGATGTAAGAGTCCGCTTACAGGAGGCATCAAGGAGGCCAACGCAGGGGGACAGGCTGCTCAGGTCCTGGCAAGACTGGGGTATGCGGCTATAGTCCTCGAAGGGAAGCCGGAGGATGAGACGCTTTACAAGATACTCATCAACAAAGACGGGGTGAAGATAATTCCCGACAACAGTCTAAAAATGCTCACTAATTACGACCTGATAGAACGGATAAAGGAAGAGTACGGAACCAAGATCGCCTGCATTTCCATCGGTCCAGCAGGAGAGATGAAAATGAGTGCTGCATCGGTGGCGTGCACAGATATGGAACTGAGACCCACTCGTCACGCCGGGCGAGGGGGAGTCGGTGCAGTGATGGGTTCCAAAGGGGTCAAGGTCATAGTCCTTGATGACTCAGGAAAGAAAATGCGTCCCGCAAAGGACGTTGAGAAATTCAACGATGCAAACAAGAGATTCGTTGAAGGTCTGCGGAAACATCCTGTTACTGGACAGGGTCTGCCTGCTTACGGGACCAATGTCCTGACCAATATCCTGAATGAGGTGGGCGGATACCCCACTTATAACTTCAAACAGGGCCGCTTCGAAGGCGCCGCTAAGATCAGCGGTGAGACCCAGGCTGAACTGGAGGTCAAGCGTGGAGGACTTGCGACCCACGGATGCCATCGGGGATGTGTAATCCAGTGTTCTGGTGTTTACCATGATAAAGACGGCCATTACCTGACGAAACAGCCTGAATACGAAACTGTCTGGGCTCATGGGGGGAACTGCGGCATCTGCGATCTTGACGATATTGCGATGCTCGACTTCCTGGATGACAATTATGGTCTCGACACAATCGAGATGGGAGCCACTATCGGAGTGGCCATGGAAGCCGGTCTGGCAAAATTCGGGGATGGCAAGGCAGCTATAGATCTCGTAAAGGAAGTTGGGAAGGGCAGCTACCTGGGCCGTATCCTTGGCAATGGAGCTGCGTTTACAGCAAAGGCGTTCGGTGTGGAAAGGGCTCCGGTTGTGAAGGGCCAGGCCATGCCCGCCTATGATCCACGTGCAGTGCAGGGAGTAGGGGTTACCTATGC
>CAZNTS010000163.1:0-3139 GCA_964576045.1 uncultured Nitrospiraceae bacterium
CGTTCTACATGTGACCATTTTGGATGGTTTCGCCTTTAATATATCTTGCAATGTCATTTTTTCTCCTTTCGACTGTTCCGGTCCATCCATGACTTAACTTTATCTTCCAATAGAGCTCTGGGATGCCATCAGCATTCCTCGATATTCGCATCTCTTGCCAAAGGTTTCTAGAATCTATCACACCAATATCGCGATATCAACGCAACTATAAGATTATTAACATTTCTAATCGGGTCTCTATGATGCTGATTCTGGCGGGCCATAGAGAAAAAGATGTCAGTTTTTCCCCTCCGGTTTCTGGTTCTGGGAACTCCCAGAGATGTGGACTACTCAGGCAGCGCGCACAGCCCCAACCTTCACAAGGGTAGGGCGAAGGATATTAACAGCGTCATAGGGGTCCATGCCGAAGAGATAACCGCGCCTGCCGCCATTGATAAAAATCTTTCTGAGATTGAGGATGGTCTCCTCCATGTATACCGGCATTTCCACACGTGTCCCAAAAGGAGAAACACCTCCGGACTGATACCCTGTATATCCTTCAGCATTGTCAGGAACGCAGGGCGTGATGCTCTTCGCTCCGATTATGCCGGAAAGCTCCTTTGTCGATGCCCTCATATCGCCGTGCATCAGGACCATGAAGGGTTTCCCGTCTGCCTCAAGAAGGATAGTTTTTACAAGTGCGTGTTCATCTATCTTGAGTTCTTTCGCACAGGATTCCGTCGAACCTTTTTCTTCATAAGTGTATAAGTGTTCTGTGAAGGAAATCCCTGCCGTGCGCAGAACCTCTACAGCCTTTGTGACAGGGAAAACGTCTTCGCTCATTTCAGCACTCCGCCTCAATTCTAACAAAAATATACTATATTATCATTACGCAACCTAAAATCAACGTCTTTCCATCTTGGGGTCTATCTCAGCATACAACGACTGCTCTCTTCTCCACATTACCGTGAAATTGCTGCGGGCAGCCGTAACCTACTCCTCCACATCCCTAAGCCCGAATATCTTGACCTCTCTTTCCTTACCCTTGACCTTTACTGCAGCGAGTTCTTTTAATTCTAAGTGTCCAAAGGCGCCTTTTTCTAAGAACGGTGCGATGTGTTCCGCCGTATTCTCAGTGACGAGAATTCTACAGCCGTACTGCCTTGTTAGTTTTTCAACCCTCGCCGCAAGATTGACGTTGTCGCCTATTGCGGTGTAATCCATTTTCTTTCCCGGTGCACCGATATTGCCAATCAGTACCTCACCTGAGTTGATGCCGATGCCCACATCAAGAATTTCGGACCCCTTCTCCTTCCACATTTTCTGCAAAGAATTTAGCTTTGCCGACATGTTGAGGGCACATCTGAGGGCAAGTTCTGCGTGATTTGGCTGCTCTAGCGGAGCACCCCAGAGAGCCATTATTTCGTCGCCCACAAACTTGTCGAGGGTCCCGTCCCATCGGAAAATGATGTCAGTCATCTCCTTAAAATACTCATTGAGAAGGGACACCACTTCCTCAGGTTGTCTTCTTTCCGAAAGGGATGTAAAGCCGATAACATCGGAAAATAGAACAGTTGCCATCCTCCGTTCCCCACCAAGTCTCGCCTTCTCGGGATTATCAATCAGCTCTTTCACGATCTTGGGCGATACATAACTCGAAAACATTTGTCGTATCTCTTTTGCCTTGGTCTCCTCGTGAAAAAACCTCATTATGGTCTGAACGGTAAAGATATTCAGCATGTTCGTGACCGGATAGAAAAGGTTAATCCAGATGTTACGGTAAATCAGCAGGTAGCCGCTCACAAATAAATAGAAGAACACGAAGCCGCTTGCAAGAGAAGCACTCGAAATTGCCCGTAACCGTGGAAGGATCATACCTAGGAAAATGCCCGGAAGGATTATGGCTAGCAGTTCAAACACCTTGGGACTTCTTCTTATGAAGTCGTTCGAGAGGACGTTGCTTACCACATTGGCGTTCTTCTCGACGCCCGGCATGTTTGCGGAGAATGGCGAGACCTTCTGGTCATACGTTGCGAGCGCCGATGTTCCGATCAGCAATATCTTGCCTTTGAGACTCTCTAAAGCCACTCTGCCATTTATGACATCGGAGGCGGAAAGATAATCAAAAGTACGCTCTTTCCCTCTATAATTTATCACGACCCTGCCGTGTATGTCGGTATGAATAAACCTGTCGCCTAGTTTGATTCCGGAAGCCCCGTAAAGAATCATTTTGTTCATTTCAACGCCGAGAACAAGCCTCGCCACTTGGAGGGCAAACTGGGGATAGCAATCGTCACCGAAGTTTAGGTATAGAATCTCCCACCTCTGCACCCCGTCCATGTCAGGAAGCGCATAGGCATGACCAAGACTTGCAGCAGCTGTCGAGAATTGTGGAAGTGATGGCATGACACTTTCAGCCTTAATTGCAAGATCCCGCCATGCAAGGCCTTTCACTGTTTTTACTTCCATGAACTGGGAATCCCATAGAAAGTCTGGGACATCTTTTGGAGAAGCCACTTTGCCCTTTCCCTCCGGTACGAAAAATGCTGTTGCAAGAACGACATTCCCGGCCTTCCTGATCGCCTTAGTAAGTCTTTCATCAGTTTCTGTGCTTTCCTTCTCGGTAAACATTACGTCGATGCCAATTGCCTTAGGCTTTGCGTTGGCAAGCCTGTCAATGAGTTCCGCCATCACATCCCTTCTCCATGGCCATCTGCCTATTTCCTTTACGCTTCTTTCGTCTATAGCTACTATCACTATATCCTTTGGCGGAGAAGGTCTCGCGATAAAATTTCTAATGCGGAGCCTAAAATCGTATGTCTTGCTCTCGATCTGTTCGAGAATTATATCTGGATCGATGAGTTGCAGGATAGCGAATAATAAGGTGGACAGCAAAGGGATGATGTAGAACACTACTCCTTTTTTCATCGTCATGATTATACAGGTTTAGGAGAAAAGAAGTGAATAAATTAGGGGTACCATCAAGATACACCCGCATGCGTCCATGCTACATTGGTAGCCTTCTCTTATTCCCTATCTGTCATAATCATCATCCGCCTCCGCTACTACCACCAGTGGTGCGAGGCGGTAAGAAAATATTGGGTGGCACAGTTGGAGGTGATGGCGGAGTTGGAGGTGGTGGCGGAGGAGGCGGTGGTGG
>CAZNTS010000164.1:0-18351 GCA_964576045.1 uncultured Nitrospiraceae bacterium
TGGAACAACGTGAGGGTCAATAGAAGGCCGCCTATCTTTGACAGCATAGATGACAACAGTTACTTTTACTTCGTGCATTCTTTTTATGTAGTGCCGGAGGATAAGGATATCACTGCCGGCATTACTGAGTACGGCAGAGAGTTCACTTCTATGGTCTGGAAAGAAAACATCTTTGCCACGCAGTTCCATCCCGAGAAGAGCCAGGAGCTGGGGCTGAAGATCCTGGAGGGCTTCGGAGATTTCGTCAAGAGGGCATAGCGATTAAGTTCACATATTCAGCGCTCCCCCTCTCAGTTTAAGTGGGGTTGGCGTTATTTAAATTGCATACCTTGGTACTTGTGAAGACCCAGGCGATTTCTATTTTCCTTTGACTAACGAAAGCAATTCGCGTACTGTTTTCAATAGAACGGGATGGAGTTTATCGGGGGCGATCTCGGCGAGGGGTTTTAACACGAACTCTCGCTCATGCAGGAACGGATGTGGAATGCTGAGTTCAGGCGTTTCCAAAACCATGTCGTCGTAATAAAGGATGTCCAGATCTATGGTCCGGGGCCCCCACCGGGTTGTCTCTTTCCTACCCGTCTCTCTCTCGATCTTCTTCAGGACAATGAGAAACTCGCTCGGGCCGAGTTCTGTCTCTATCTCGGCTGCCATGTTGATGAACTTCGGCTGGTCCTTGACGCCCCATGGTAGCGTCTCATACATCGAAGATTGTTTTTTCACCTTGCCGGTTTTCTCTAAAATGAGCCGCAAGGCTTTAAGGCAGTTCTCTTCCCTGTTGCCGAGATTGGAGCCTATGCCGATGTAAACGGTTGGCATCGTTTTGGCAGCATTACAGGTCTCGTAATAACGAAGGCAATCGATATGAAAATCCCTTTTTGCCTCCCTTTAGAAAAGGGAGATAGCCCCCCTCTTTGGAAAAAAGGCGTGAGGGGAGATTTTAGGATCACAACGCCTTCCCGATCCGTTCCACCGCTTCTTTGATCCTATTAACCGGGACGGTGAGTGCAAACCTCACATAGCCTTCTCCGGGCTTGCCAAAACCGCTTCCGGGAGTCGCAAGCACGCCTGCCCTTTCCAGGATATGGGCTGCAAAGGCGGAAGAGTCAAAGTCGGACGGGACCCTTGCCCAGAGATAAAACGTTGCCTCAGGTTTGATCACGTGGAGACCCAGGCTGCTGAGCCCATCATAAAGGGAATCCCGCCTTGCCTGGTACGTATGCCTGATCTGCGATAGTATCTCGTCACCTGTGCCTAGGGCTACAATGGCCGTTTCCTGGATGGCCTGGAACACACCCGAATCCAGGTTCGTCTTTATCTTACCTAGGCCTGAGATAACGTCCCGGTGGCCTGCTGCGAATCCTATCCTCCACCCAGTCATGTTGTATGTCTTCGAAAGGGAATGGAACTCTATGCCTACTTCCTTTGCCCCCTCCGCTTCGAGAAAACTTACGGGCCTTTTCCCGTCGTAGTAGATCTCCGAATATGCCGCGTCGTGGCAAATGATGATACCATATCTTTTTGCCAGGCTTATCACCTTTTCATAGAAACCCAAGTGTGTAACCGCAGAGGTCGGGTTGTTCGGATAATTGATGAACATCAGTTTTGCCCTGTTAAGCACGTCCCCAGGGATTATTGAAAAGTCGGGCAGAAAATTGTTCGCTTCAAGGAGCGGCATAATATGGCTCTCTCCACCCGCAAAAAGTGTTGCCACGGGATAGACTGGATAACCGGGCGAGGGGACGAGGACGACATCACCGGGGTTCACAAAGGCCAGAGGTATGTGGCCGATCCCTTCCTTCGAGCCGATGAGGGAGAGGACCTCTGTGCCAGGATTGAGGGAGACATTGAATCTGGTCTTGTACCAGGTTGCAACGGCTTCCCTGAAAGAAAGCATTCCTTCGTATGAGGGATAGCGGTGATGAGCTGGTTTCTCAACCGCCCTTTTCATCGCCTCCACGATGTGCCCCGGCGTCGGAATGTCAGGGTCTCCGATACTGAGATCAATGAGATCGACCCCTCTGGACAGGGCCTCCTGTTTCATCTTGTCGATGGATGCAAACAAGTAGGGCGGCAGATTCTTGACCCTGTTGGCAAACTCAAACTTCGACATTACGCGCCTCCGTCATCAGTCTTGCACTTCGGTGAGATTATGATCCAGCATATTATATACTAAAATGTCTGTCTGTTTCGAGCGACTGGGGATTGCCCGGGGCCGGACAACTTCCCTGACTCTGCTAATAATCAGAGTAAAATATCGTCGTATTTGGATCTGTATGCAATTGAGAAAGCACCAGGGCGGAATTATTATGGGAAATGGGAATGCGTGACATATGAGAAAGGGACCCATCATTTTCACCGTAGGACATTCGACGAGAGACATTGAAGACTTCGTCGAAGTGCTGAAGGCTTATCAAGTAGAAGAAGTGGTGGATGTCCGCACTATACCGCGTTCCCGCCACAACCCGCAATTCAGTTCCGAGGTGTTGCCCAAGAGTCTCAGGAAAGCCGGCATCGGATATCTTCACTTGAAGGGGCTTGGCGGTCTTCGTCATCCCCTGAAAGACTCGCTGAACGCGGGCTGGCATAACCTTTCTTTCCAAGGGTTTGCCGATTATATGCAGACTGAGGAATTCCAAAAAAATATTGAGAGGTTGACTGCACTGTCAAGGCATAAACGCTTGGCGGTCATGTGCGCCGAAGCGCTTCCGTGGCGCTGTCACAGGTCACTTATCGCCGATGCCCTGAGCGTCCGTGGGATAGAGGTGGTCCACATCACAAACCGCTCTTCCAGCTATAACCACATTCTCACTCCTTTTGCAAAGGTGCACGGCAAACATATAACTTATCCACCGGGGGTTTAAGGCATAACTGATCCGGCAACTTGAACGTGGCAAATTTTTGTGATATGAGGAGAGTAGGAGTTGCTGGTAATCTCACTTTACAGTGTCAGATGAGAAGAGGAGTGTCGAGCGCGGAAAAGAAAAACGTCTTGGCGGCCATAAGCGTTGCGGTATTTCTGATTGACCTTGTCGTTGATGCTCTTATGGCGCGGGACAGATACGAGCTAAAAACGTTCAACAGGATCGCGTTTTCCGAGGTCATGAGGATATGAAACATGGCAGGTGATCGCACCGAGTCAGAGGACCGACAATGACGAGTTGCGGATTATTCAGGGTAGTGCCATGATGATTAATGCATATAAGGAATATAAGGAAGGGATTCCCGGCAGTGCTTGAGCCGGATATATTGAAGAGAGTTGAGTTCATTGTGAAGGATTCCAGTAGGTTCCCCGACACGAGCGGGTTGTGGGGTACACCACATTCGTCTGTGATTCGGCGTCCGATATTTTCAAGTCTTATGGCAATGACAACTTGTTCGCAAGAGAATGTTACCATTGCCTTACGCTTGCGAAGGCAGTGGGTTTTATCTTCACCACTATCCCGGAGGTAAACGAGTATGAAAGCTATCAGAGTCCATGAGTTCGGCCGCCCTGAAGTGATGAGATCTGAGGAGGTGAATGATCCTCAGCCCGGCGCCGAGGAAGTCGTCGTCAGGATCCATGCGGCGGGTGTGAACCCCGTCGATACGTACATACGGTCTGGACTCTATCCATTGAAACCACAGTTGCCATATACTCCCGGTCTGGATGGGGCGGGAGTTGTCGAATCTGTGGGAGAAGGTGTCAGTGGAGTGAAGCCAGGCGACAGAGTATATATTGCTGGAAGTATCACCGGCTCATATGCGGGTAAAGCCCTCTGTATGAAGTCCCGGGTCTTTTCTCTGCCAAAGGAACTGTCATTTGCTCAAGGGGCCGCCATAGGAGTGCCGTACGGAGCAGCATACAGAGGTCTTTTCCAGCGGGCGCTGGCCCAGCCTGGGGAGGTCGTCCTGGTCCATGGCGCCAGCGGGGGCGTGGGCACTGCTGCGGTGCAGCTTGCCCGGGCTGCGGGAATGCATGTAATAGGAACAGCCGGTTCCGAAAAGGGCATGATTCTTGTGCGGCAGAACGGAGCACATCACGTCCTTGATCATCATGCGCCGGGATACATGGAAGAGGTCTTAAGACTGACCGGCGGGAGCGGTGTCGATGTGATCATCGAGATGCTTGCTAATGTCAATCTTGGAAAGGACATCGGAGTGCTTGCAATGGGTGGACGAGTAGTGCTGATCGGCAGCAGGGGATTAGTTGAGATCGATCCCCGTGAAACCATGAGGCGCGATGCCGCTATCCTGGGTATGGTTCTTTTTAACGTCTCAGAGCCGGAAATTCTCAGCATCCATGCTGCCTTGGGAGCTGGATTGGAGAACGGCACGCTTCGTCCTGTAATAGGGAAGGAGTTGCCCCTCGAAGAGGCGGCCCGGGCCCATCATGAAATTATCGACTCGAGTGCGTACGGAAAGCTTGTATTAATTCCGTGAAACGCTTGGCAGAAAGGGCCGAATTGCTAGGTCTGAAGGAAAAATATTCCCGACAGCTTCTTTATGGGAGGGGTCCTGGTTCTCACGCTTTACGACGCGATAAATGTTTCCATGGCGAGTAATCAGATCTGCCTTCCCATCAGTTTTTGATGCTGCAAGAGTCTTACCGTTCGGACTGGATACTATTCAGGGATACGAAGGCTACAGCATCACAATGGTCGTGACATGAGTTGGTTCGCTTGCCACTGGATGTTCCATAGAAGTGAACGGTCTGACTAACGGCTACCTTCAAGGTGCCCTCCATCGCTTGACAGGGGCGGGATCGTAAATCGTCTCCGCTTTCATAATCACCGAGGGTAAGAGCGGGGTTGCTGAAATCGCAACGATTGTGGTCAGCAAAAGGCAGATTTCAAAAATCTTCCGACGACAATATTGTCTAAGCCGGCGGTATCTGTCGCGAGCCGGGCAAATTACTCACTTTCTCGTGTTTCCTGTAGACCGTTCCCTGAAAAAGGGCTATAGTATCGTCTTTTTCATCCCTCACAGTGATCATATATGTGGCCAGTTTGGGATTGATAGAAACCTCTTCGGCTTCCGCAAAGATTGTACCTTCCCTGGCGGCCTTAAGGAAGGATATACTGGCGTTGATGGCCACTGCCAATGTTCCGTGCGAGTTTGACGCCACGGCGAAAGCAGTGTCTGCAAGTGCAAACGTCGCACCGCCATGAAGAATACCGGCGCTGTTTAGATGATGAGAGGTGATCTTCATTTTCGCACGCGCTTTTCCTGCCGAGTACCCGAGCACTTCGATGCCGAGATGCTTTGCAAGCAAGTCATTCGTTATAAACTTTTCCATCGCATCCATGGTTCTATCCTCCCAATATGTTCATAGTTACCGTCAGCTTCTCTCCCTTTCCGTCGGGGATTCAGTATTTTACATGAAGGAGACCATTGTGGCCAGAAACATCCCGTGAGAATGGCCACTGGATAAGATTGACAACAATTTAAAAATTGATAGAATCATGGTAAAGTAAATCCCCATGGTTAATATCGGAAAACTGGAGCAGATAGCAAAGCTTGTCCGCTATTTAAGCCTCGTCTCTACTACCGAGGCCGGATCCGGCCATCCGACATCCTCCCTTTCAGCCGCCGATCTTATGACGTGCCTAATGTTCGGAGGGATCTTCAGATATGAAGTTGACCGGCCTGCCTTTCCGAACAATGACCGCCTTATCTTTTCGAAAGGGCATGCGTCGCCTCTTTTCTATGCCCTTTGGGTTGCGGCAGGGAAAGTTTCCGAAGAAGACCTGATGACCTTGCGAAAATTCGGAAGCCCTATGGAAGGCCACCCAACGGTTGCCTTTCCCTATACAGAGGCTTCTACCGGCTCACTGGGGCAGGGTCTCTCGATCGGTGTGGGCATGGCTCTGAACGCAAAGTATATCGACAAACTTCCCTATAGGACTTACGTGCTGCTGGGGGACAGCGAGATGGCAGAAGGATCGCAATATGAGGCAATGGAGATTGCCTCATATTACAAGCTGGACAACCTTACCGGCATCTTGGATGTGAACCGTCTGGGACAGAGGGGAGAGACGATGTACGGCCACGATCTATCAGTGTACGAGAAACGGATATCTTCTTTCGGCTGGGATACTATCGTCATTGACGGCCATTCCATGGCGGAGATCCTGGCTGCATATGACAGAGCACTGTTGGTCAAAGAGAGACCAGTGATGATTATCGCCAGGACGATCAAGGGGAAAGGGGTCTCCTTCATCGAGGACAGGAACGGATGGCACGGCAAGGCATTGAAGGAAGAAGAACTGGAGCGTGCCCTTGAAGAGATTGGGACGGTGGACAGGAGCGTGCGTGGCGAGATAAGCCGTCCGGTAGACCTGGAGTCTCAAAGCGCTTCGCCTCAAGCTGCAGGTGAAGTCTGTTATGAAGGGGACAAGCCTGTTTCGACACGACAGGCATATGGTACCGGGCTTGTCCGGATCTTCCCGGCGTTCCCAGATATGGTGGTCCTTGACGCGGAGGTGAGCAATTCGACCTTTGCAGAGATTTTTAAGAAAGAGCATCCCGATCGTTTCTTCGAGATGTATATTGCGGAACAAAATATGGTGGGAGCGGCTCTCGGCCTGTCCCGCAGAGGTAAGGTCCCCTTTGTTTCGACTTTCGCAGCATTCTTCACCCGAGCCTTTGACCAGATACGGATGGGCCAGTATTCCGATGCCAATGTCAAATTCTGTGGTTCCCATGCAGGGGTCTCTATAGGTGAGGACGGCTCTTCGCAGATGGGTCTCGAGGATATCGCTATGTTCAGGCCCCTTTTGGACAGTGTAGTATTGTATCCTTCTGACGCGGTGTCGACCGAAAGACTTGTGGAGGAGGCCGCAGCGCATAACGGGATTGTATACATTCGCACCACGAGGAAAGACACGCCTGTGCTTTACAGTAATGATGAGCAATTCCCGATCGGAGGGAGCAAGGTGTTAAGGGGCAGCAGCGAGGATGCTATCACCATTGTTGCGGCGGGAATAACTCTCCACGAAGCACTGGCAGCGTATACAGAGCTGAAGAACGAGGGTATCCCTGTCCGCGTGATAGATCTTTACAGCATCAAGCCTTTGGACCGTACGACGCTGAAACAGGCGGCCCATGTTACCCAGGCGATCCTCACCGTCGAGGACCATTTCGGAGAAGGAGGGCTGGGAGAAGCGGTGAGAAGCGAGATGGGAGATATAGATGTGCCCATTTATTCCCTTGCTGTCCGCAAGATGCCTAAGAGCGGCAAACCCGACGAACTTCTGGACTACGAGGGTATTTCGAAGGACGCCATTATTAACAAAATCAAAGAACTGTTGCAGGGTGAGTAAAATCCGGGAGGAGAGGCAGACGTTTCTTTTCGCCGTCGGGACGACACCTTCTTATCAATCCGTTTGTTTGGCGTCATGGAGCACTTGGCCATGTTTTTGTGAACGGTTCTGAAAGAATGAAGATCGTTCCCGCAATACTCGCAGAGAATTTTGACGATTTCACGGCACTGCTGGCGCAGGCCGAGTCCTTTACCGACTACGTCCAGATCGATATCATGGACGGCGTCTTTGTTGAGAGCAAGAGTTTTCCCGTTGAAGGGATAAATGAGGTGGCCACCCCCCTTATATTTGAGGTTCATCTGATGGTGAAGGACCCCCTTTCCACTATGTCTAAGATAACTCACAGGGGCCTAAGGAAGGTGATATTCCATTTCGAGGCAGTGACCGATCACGGCACTCTGATCAGCGAGATAAGGAGAAGAGGTTTTGTACCTGGGATGGCTGTAAACCCGGAGACAGGGACAGACCGATTCGAAAAGGTGATCGGGAGTGTGGATACCTTGCTCTTTCTTACAGTCGACCCCTGCTGTTATGGCAGACCGTTCAGGCCCGAAGTGCTTGAGAAGATCGCAGAGGTGAAGAAGGCATTCCCTGACAAGGTGATTGCGGCTGACGGTGGAGTTTCATTGGAAAATCTCAAAGGGTTTCATGATATCGGCGCGGATTACGTCTGTGTGGGGAGCAGGATATTCCTGAAAGGGGATGCCGGGACTAATTACCGTCTTTTTTTGGAGAAACTCCGCGAGCTGGAGCAGGCATGAAAAACGCATGCACGTTTTTTGTCATCTTGTTTGTCCTTTCTTTTTTTGGACATGCAGGCGCAAAAAGCGAGAGCTTCGATACGGTCGGAGTGGACGAACGACCAGGGTTCTTTGTCCCATCTGACTTGATATTCCGGGATGAGACCGGTAGGGAGGTCATACTGAAGAAACTCATGGACCGGCCGGTAGTGTTGGTTCCCACTTATTTCACATGCTCTCATATCTGTCCGCAGATGCTCGGTAGTCTAGCGGTGGCGCTGAGCACGTTGCCTCTTAACGCGGAGAAGGACTATCGGGTGATAACAATGAGCTTCGATGAGACCGACACTCCGCGCGATGCTGATAACCTGAAGAAGAACTACCTTAAGGCCATCGGCAGACCCTTTCCTGAGGACGCTTGGAAATTCCTCACGGCCGATAACCAGACGATAGGGAGAATCCTGGAAGCGGTGGGCGTTAAGGTAAAGAAGGCGGAACACGGATTTGTGCATCCCGAGGTACTTGTCTTTCTCTCTCCCGGCGGAAAGATTACCCGATACCTTTACGTCTCAAAGTACCAGTACGGTGTTGCTTATCCCATCACCTTTTCAGGGCTTGATCTTCAGAGGTCTTTTTCCGATGCGCTACAGGGCAGGGTGGCTGCCACATGCCCACAGGAACCCCTCTACTGTTTTCTCCACGAACCCGGGCGGCAGAAACTGTTCTTTACCGTTATGAAGGTGTCAGGTGCAGTAACTCTCGCGCTCATGCTTGTGCTTTTCGTAATTCTTGAAAAAAGGAAGGGGATCTCGCAGGAACGGAGGAACTACAGTGGAGAATAGTATTTCCACGGAACCCTTCTATGTTAACAAGGGGAAGTACAAGGGACTTCTCTCATGGCTGATGTCCACCGACCACAAAAGGATCGGGATCCAATACCTGATGGCCCTTCTGATCTTTTTCTCCATCGGTGTACTGCTCGGACTTGTCATACGACTGAACCTCATCATGCCCGGGAGGATCATCACACAGCAGACATACAACGAAATATTCTCTACCCACGGTATCATCATGATCTTCCTTTTCATCATACCCGGCATACCGGTTGCCTTCGGGAACTTCTTCCTGCCGATCATGATTGGTGCCAGGGACGTTGTGTTTCCACGCATTAACCGTCTTTCGTGGTGGCTCTATCTTACCGGTGCCTGCCTTGTGGCCCTTTCCCTCTTTGTCCGGGGCGCACCCCCTGACACCGGATGGACCTTTTACGCCCCTTACAGCATTAATACCCGTGCGAACATAACTCTTGCGGTCGCAGGAGTATTTGTCCTCGGCTTTTCATCCATACTCACAGGCCTGAATTTTGTAACGACCATTCACCGTCTGAGGGCACCTGGCATGACGTGGTTCAGGCTTCCGATGTTCGTATGGACTCTCTATGCAACGGGATGGGTCCAGATGCTCGCCACACCAGTCCTAGCAATTACGCTGGTTTTCATCATCCTCGGCAGGGTCTTCGGTGTTGGTTTCTTCGACCCTTCGAAGGGAGGAGACCCCATACTTTACGAGCACCTATTCTGGACTTATTCTCATCCCGCGGTATACATCATGGTTCTTCCTGCGATGGGGGTAATCAGCGAGGTTATACCTGTCTTTGCGAGGAAATCGATATTCGGCTATAAGGCAGTTGCGTATTCGGCGCTTGGCATTGCAAGTGTTGGTTATTTCGTCTGGGGGCACCACATGTTCACGAGCGGCATGAGCGATACCGCAAGGACGATCTTTTCCTTTATCACCTTTCTGGTGGCGGTTCCCAGTGGCATAAAGATATTCAATTGGGTATCCACCATGTATAAAGGTTCCATTGTCCTCGATTCTCCAATGATCTTCGCCGTCTCCTTCATCTTCCTCTTTTCGATCGGCGGCCTCACCGGCCTCATCATCGGCTCTTTGGCACCCAACCTGCATCTTCACGGGACATACTTCATTGTAGGACACTTCCATTACGTGATGTTCGGAGGTGCGGGCTTTGCAATGCTCGCAGGACTTCATTATTGGTTTCCGAAGATGACCGGGAAGATGTACTGCGAGAGGCCTTCTAAGATCGGCTGGCTAATACTCTTTATCGGGTTCAATCTTCTGTATTTTTCTATGTTTGTCCTCGGATATGAAGGGATGCCGAGAAGATATTTCGATTATCCCCCGCGGTATTTTACCGGACATCTTGTATCGACCATTGGCTCATGGTTCCTGGCTGTGGGACTTGCCGTCATATTCGGAAACCTTATCAAGTCAATCTTCAGGGGAGAAAAGGCGCCGATGAATCCGTGGGGCGGCAAGAGCCTCGAATGGACGGTTCCGTCCCCTCCGCCCCACGAGAATTTCGAAGAGATCCCGGTGATCAACAGGGCGCAATACAGGATGGATGGGTAAAAGGACAGCATGCGCAGCGGAAACTTCGAATCGCGTGGCGATTACAAGGCGGCGAAATACGGAATGTGGTTCTTCCTCTATACCGAACTCCTTTTTTTCGGTGGTATGTTCCTCCTCTATTCCATTTATCGTTCCCGTTACGCACCGGCTTTCCATATGGCGGCCGCGGAGGAGAACGTCGTGCTAGGATCCATCAACACCGTGGTTCTCCTGACAAGCAGTCTGGCCATCGCCATCTCGATCACTGCGGTGCGGAGGGGAAAGGTAATGCTGTCAACTTTCCTTCAGGGGCTTACCGTGCTCATGGGCATCGCGTTCCTTGTGGTGAAGTACTTCGAGTGGTCCTCAAAGATTGTGAAAGGCATCTATCCCAATTCCCCGGTCCTCCTTAAAATGAGTCCGGGTGAGATCCTTTTTTTCGGGCTGTACTACGTGATGACCGGGATACACGGACTTCATGTCCTTATCGGGGTAGTTGTGATCTCCTTCATGATTTATTTCACGGCGACTGGGAACATTACTCAAAACAACTTCTCAAAACTCGAAAACACAGGACTCTACTGGCACTTTGTGGATATCGTCTGGATATACCTTTTTCCCCTGTTCTATCTGATCACTTAGAAGGCATGGTGGAACACATACAGAGAGAAAAAGAAGTCCCTGTCATCGGTTACGGCACGTTCGTTGCTGTCTGGGTTGCGCTTTTGATCCTGCTCGCAGTCACAATCGCAGTAGCGCGTATCCACCTCTCGCGGTTCAGCGTACTCATCAATCTTCTTATTGCCTCTGTCAAGGCAGGGCTCGTTGTGACATTCTTCATGCACCTGAAATACGAGGGGAGGTTATTGAAGGGACTGCTCCTCCTTGCCATTGCGACATTGACGGCGATTATTGCACTTACTTTTTCCGATGTGTGGTACCGGTGAAGGGGTGGGACGTGTTCCTTGGGCCATCGAATATCGCTGGTAAGATAGAAAGCTCGTTCATCTTTGTGGTGGGGGCGTGCGTTGTCCTCCTGGTCTTGGTTACCCTCGTCATGCTCTTCTTCCTTTACCGGTATAACAGTAAACGGAACCCGGTTGCAGAAGAGATACGCGAGAACCTTCCCCTTGAAGTGCTTTGGACAGTCATTCCTATTATCCTTGTGACCGTTATGTTCTATTTCGGCTGGGTTGACTTCGATTATATACGCAATCCGCCCGCGAATGCCATGACAGTGAATGTGGTGGCGCGGCAGTGGTCATGGACTTTCATTTATGAGAACGGGAAGCGTGGTGAAGTACTCAGGGTTCCTGTCGGGAAGCCCGTGAGACTAATAATGACGTCTGAGGATGTGGTTCACTGTTTCTATGTCCCAGCATACAGGGTTAAGGAGGACTGCGTGCCCGGTATGAAGACGCACATGTGGTTTACGGCAAACGAGGTTGGCACGTATGATATCTTCTGCACCGAATACTGCGGACTTGAACATTCGCACATGCTCTCGAAGCTGATCACTATGCCTGCCGGTGATTTTCAGGCATGGTATCAGGCCAAGGAGCCGGCACCTCCGCAGAAGAAGGGGCTTGAAATTCTCACGAATAAGGGTTGCCTGGGGTGCCATACCACGGACGGGACAGCGAAGGTGGGGCCGACCTTCAAGGGGCTCTACGGCAGCAGCGTAACTGTGATTACTGCGGGGAAGGAAAGAGTTATCCAGGCGGACGAGGAGTACTTGAAGAGGTCTGTCCTAGATCCGGGAGCCGATGTGGTGAATGGGTATCAGAACATCATGCCGAAGATTCCCATGTCACCCGAAGAATTGGAGCAGGTCATTGAATATCTTGAGACACTGAAGTGAGCGGCTCCGCTCTAACGTACTGGGCTTGCAGTTTTAGGAGTGAGGGGGGGCAGAGCAGTAGCATGGACTGCGATGGGCCGATTGGCCGAGGCCCTTTGAGCGATAGTAATCGCTCCATTAATGTCGGCATTTATAGTAGCGTGACATATCAGGTTCTCCCCCCCATTAAGGACAGAGTTTCCATACTTAGATTATTATGAGGTTACTGTTCAGTAGAATTATCAACTACGCCGGGCTCTGCAAGGTGAGGATATCCCTGTTTTCTGCCTTTTCCGCAGCCACTGCGTTACTCGGTTCCTGCTCCAGTCCGGACAGGAAACTCGTTGCGCTTGTCGCCGGGGTATTCCTTTTGTCGTGCGGTTCCTGCGCCCTCAACCAAGTCCAAGAAAGAAAAGTCGATGCCCTCATGCCAAGGACGAAGATCAGGCCGCTCCCTTCCGGAAGGGTATCCACGGCCTCCGCTCTCATCTTTTCTGTCTTCCTCATCGTCCAGGGTTTTGCGGTTCTTTTTCTTGTCAGCAATGCGCTCGTCCAGATATTGGGGATTTTTGCGATAATCTGGTACAACGGTATCTATACCTACCTCAAGAGGCGGACTGCTTTCGCGCTGATCCCCGGAGCGCTTGTGGGTGTGGTTCCGCCGGTAATGGGATGGGTGGCGGGAGGCTCCTCCATCACGGACCCGAGGCTGCTTTTCCTCTGTTTTTTCTTTTTCATTTGGCAGGTTCCTCATTTCTGGCTCCTCATGCTGAATTGCGGTGACGAATACGATAGAGCTGGTCTCCCTTCACTCACTGGTATTCTCACCAGAAAGCAGCTGTTGCGAATTGTCTTCGTCTGGATTTCTGCCACTGCAATAAGCTGTCTTTTTATTCCAATGACCGGCATAGTGCAGACCCTTGCAGCGAACTGTCTCCTCGGAGGTGCCTCACTCTGGCTCGTTGCGAACGGCTTGGCTCTTTTGAGGAAAGAAGCAGCGGAGCGCATTTCCTCCCTTTTGTTCAGGAGGATCAATGTCTTCATGCTCCTTGTCATGGTTTTCATGTCTTCTGATAGGCTTCTTAAATGAACTTCTTTATCGGTACATGAAGGCAGGAGCGGAAATCACGTCTCTTCTTTAAGAGTCTTCATGAAGCCTTCCATGGCGCGGATCCGCTTCAGGAGCCTTTCGAACCCCTTGAAATGCAGTGACTGAGGCCCGTCCGAGAGGGCATGTTCCGGGTCGGGGTGGACCTCTATCATGACGCCGTGTGCGCCCACAACTACGGACGCAAGCGCCATATGTGATACAAGCTCTCTCTTGCCAGTTGCGTGGCTGGGATCAAAGATTACAGGCAGATGAGACAGCGCCTTTACAAGAGGGACTACGGAGAGGTCTGCAGTGTTGCGGGTGGCGGTCTCGAAGGTCCTTATGCCCCTTTCGCAGAGAACGACATCGGGGTTCCCTTCAAGGAGAATATACTCTGCAGACGCCAGCCATTCCTCAACGGTCGCAGAAAGCCCCCTCTTCAGGATAACCGGCTTCTTTATCTTGCCGACCTCTTTGAGCAGGTCGAAGTTCTGCATGTTCCTGGCTCCTACCTGGATTATGTCCACCTTTTCGGCCACCATCTCCACGTGCTCGGGACTCATAACCTCTGTGACGACCAGTATGCCCGTAGTCTTCTTTACCTCCGAGAGAAGGTTCACGCCCTTCTCCCTCAGCCCCTGGAAGCTGTGAGGGCTTGTCCTTGGCTTATATGCGCCTCCTCTCAGCACCGGGACTCCGAGCTTCCCAATAAACTGCGCTGTCTTGAGGATCTGCTCTCCGGTTTCTATTGCACACGGCCCGGCAATCACTAGGAAGGGGGATCTGCCGCCAATCTTCACCTGACCTCCAAGTCTCACCACTGTATCGGAGGGATGGAAGTCCCTGCTTACCAGCTTGTATGGCCTCGTCACGTGGATTATCTCGAGGATCCCCTTTATTCCCCTAAGGGGCGCGTCGTCCACCCATCCCTGATTTCCTATGACTCCAATAGCGGTCCTCTCGGCTCCGGGTATGGCCACTGGTTTAAGCCCCATCGCACTAATGGCCCTCTTGACCTTTTCGATCTCTTTATCCGCGGCCCAATGGTGCATTACGATAAGCATAATAGTCCCTTTTTTCTTTTCTCATTTTACAGGAGCGATGCCTAAATAGCAAAGAGATGAATCACGGAAGTGCACGAGACTCAAGACGCAAAGAGTCAGATGAAATATGTAGTACAAAAAGCTGCCGAACCTAGGAGCTCTTGAATTCTCGGACCCTTTGCCGTGGTACAATATCATTATTTTGGGATAGATCAAGTGGACACTATCAGTAATAGGGAAATAGGGATCATTCTAGATTCCACACACGATGGAATGATCGCAGTAAATGAACAGGGCGTTGTGACCCTCTTCAACAAGGCCGCGGAGAGGATCACCGGATTGCAGGCAGTGAATATAATGGGAAGACCTGCGGTCGATACGATTCCGAATACGCGCCTGCACATAGTGCTGGCCAGCGGCGAACCGGAGTTGAATCAGCATCAAAATCTCGGCAAGACAGTGATAATAACGAACAGAGTGCCGATCCGGACTGAGGAGGGCCGGATCATCGGGGCTGCAGCCGTCTTTCGCGACATCACCGAGATAGAGAGCCTTGCCGAGCAGGTCACGGACCTCTGGAAAGTGCGCAATCTTCTTGAGGCGGTTATTGAGGCAACTGAGGACGCCATTTCCGTTTCCGATGAGTACGGCAACAACATAATGGTGAATTCCGCATACACAAGGATTACCGGCTTGCCTAAAGAGGCGGTACTTAACAAGCCGGTGACTGTAGATATCGCCGAAGGCGAGAGCATGCACATGGAGGTACTAAGGACGGGGAAGCCCGTTCATAATGTGCGTCTGAAGGTGGGGCCTGCGAAGAAGGAAGTGATCGTAAACGTCGCTCCGATATTCATAGAAGGAAAGATCCGTGGCAGTGTCGGGGTCATACACGATATCTCCGAAATTATTGCCCTTACAGAGGAGCTGTCAAGGGCAAAGAGGCTTCTCCGACATCTTGATGCGCGCTACACGTGGGAGGACATCATCGGTGTCAGTCCCGTCATCCGGAGGGCAAAGGAACAGGCGAAGATGGCCGCCGAGACGCCTGCAAAGGTCCTTCTAAGAGGAGAGAGCGGGACAGGTAAAGAGCTTTTTGCCCATGCCATCCACAACGCGAGTCCAAGAAGAAAGGGCCAGTTTGTCAGGGTTAACTGCGCTGCCATCTCTGAAGCCCTCCTCGAGAGCGAGTTGTTCGGATATGAGGAAGGCGCCTTTACCGGTGCAATGAAGGGGGGAAAGAAAGGGCTTTTTGAGGAGGCAAACGGCGGTACCATCTTCCTTGACGAGATAGGGGATATAGGTCTCCCGCTCCAGTCAAAGCTTTTGAGAGTCATCCAGGAAAAAGAGATAATCAGGGTGGGCGGGACAAGACCGATCTCTGTGGACGTTAGAATCATTTCAGCAACTAATGCCAACCTGGAGATGAAGGTGCACTCCAAGACCTTCAGAGAGGACCTGTATTACCGGTTGAACGTCATCCCGATCCATATCCCGGCGCTGAGGGAGCACAAGGAGGACATACAGCACCTTGCCGGGCATATCATATTCAAACTAAATCAGGAGTTCGGCCGAAAGGTCGAGAAGATATCGGGTGAGGCCCTGCACGACCTCCTCGGTTATGAGTGGCCGGGGAATGTCAGGGAGCTCGAAAATGAACTGGGAAGGGCCATGATAAATATGAGACCACAGGACAATGTGATGGACCGCGAACATCTTCCCGTACTGCCCTGTGAGAAGATGACCTACGCTGCTGCTCCACCTTCTCAGGTACAGTCCCTTGAAAAGGTGGTTGCCGATGCAGAGAAGATGGCGATTACTCATGCCCTGCAGGAGACGAAGGGCAATCGCACGAAGGCTGCTGCACTGTTGGGTATCTCGATGAGGGGGCTCTTTTACAAGATAGGGAAATACGGGTTGAAATAGCGTTTGCCGGTGCTGCTCATTCCTATTCTCTGTTTTCCCCCAGTTTTTCGAGGAGGTCCTTTTTCTTTATCCTGCCATTCAGGGTCGAACCGTCCTTGAACTCGAACACCGGGATGTCATAACGATAGAGTTCATAGAGTTGTTCGTCTGAAGTGATATCAATTTTCGTGATCTCTATCCCGTATCTTTCCCTGAGTCCGTTCAGCATCTCTTCGGCCGTATCGCAGAGCCAGCATCCGTCTTTGAAGTAAAACGTCAATCGCACCATTTATGCACCACATTGTATCAGATTTCGAACCGCGGGCTAGGCCTTCTTCTGTGAGTTTCTGACTTACCGGTAAGCAGAAATATATAATCATCTGAGATACTGTTCAAGAATAACCTTGAGGTAGAAATAATCTTGCTCTGTCAGGCGATGGGTACTACAGATGCTCTTGAAGAGCCGGCTCTTCCGCTGGTAGAATGACCAAAGAAGGGATTCCAAAATGAAATTGCGCTTTACACGGACCAACGGGCCAATGGATGATGCCGTAGACAGGATTATAGAGCTGGCAGAGGATATCCGTAGTCCGGAGTTCGTCCGCGAGATGATACTCACCGCCCTCAAGGCTGGCCAGGAAGAGAAGGACAAGGGCGCCATCAAACTAATGAACTCGACTCTCAAAGAGATTCGGTTCACATCGAAGATATTCGGACGTTACAGAAAGATGCGGAAGATCACGGTATTCGGGTCAGCACGGACAAGGCCCGAGGAGCCGATCTACAGAATGGCATATCTTCTCGGTAAAAAGATAGCTGAGTCAGGGTATATGGTGATCACTGGAGGAGGGCCAGGTATAATGCAGGCGGTTAACGAAGGCGCGGGTCCGGACCATTCCTTCGGGGTTAAGATCCGGCTTCCTTTCGAGCAGAAACCGAACCCTGTCCTTGAGGGAAATCCCAGGCTCATCGTCTACAAGTACTTCTTCAATCGGAAAGTGGCATTTGTGAAAGAGGCCCATGCAGTAGCGCTTTTCCCGGGAGGGTTTGGCACACTTGATGAGGCGATGGAGACCCTTACACTGCTTCAGACCGGAAAGCGTGACCTGATACCGCTGGTCTTTGTGGATGAGCCCGGAGGCGTTTACTGGTCCCGATGCATTCAGTTCTTCAAGGAAGGACTCTTGAAGAACGGTTATATCAATCCCTCCGACTTTTATCTGTTCGAACAGGCCGGTTCGGTGGAGGAGGTAATGGATAAGATCACAGGGTTTTATCGCCGGTATCACAGTCTCAGGTATGTACAGGGAAGGCTTGTGATACGTCTGACTTCGACTATAGACCCTGCGTGCGTACTGATGCTGCGAGAAAAGTTTTCCGATATTCTGACGCCCGGAGGGAAAATAATCCTTGGCGGTTCGTTGCCTGCGGAAGCCGATGAGCCTGAAATCGCTGATCTGCCCAGGTTGTTTATCGATTTTGACCGTAGGAGCTTCGGAAAACTCAGAAGACTGATCGATGCAATAAACCGCTGCTGAGAGAGAGAGTTCCTCGATCGCGAAGAGCACCCATGACACTTCCGTATGGATTTTTGCTACAGTATACTATGGACGAGCGTAAGACCGCTGCAATAATCATTATAGGCAACGAAATACTCTCAGGCAAGGTGAACGACTGCAATTCGTCTTATCTCGCTTTGGAATTGAGGGCCCTGGGAGTGCGTCTTGAGCGCATCTCCGTCATACCGGATGATGTAGAGGTCATTGGGAAAGAGGCGGCGGCGTTGTCTGGGAGATATGACTATGTATTCACGTCGGGGGGTGTAGGCCCGACCCACGACGACGTCACCATGGAGGGCATAGCGAAGGGCTTCGGCACAAGAATCGTGCATCACCCCGAGCTTGAGAAACGCTTCCAGGCTTGCTATGGGGGCAGGTGTAACGCAGCGGTAATGAAGATGGCGGAAGTACCCGAGGGAGCGGAAGTTATTGACCCAGGTAACAACATGCGCTTCCCG
>CAZNTS010000165.1:0-2653 GCA_964576045.1 uncultured Nitrospiraceae bacterium
ACGTCTTGCTGATATCGTAGTCTTAAAGCCAGCCGTAAAGTTTGCGCTTTAGGCCCGCCGTAAGGCCGAAGACGGCGTGTCTCACGTCTTGAACCCTGAGCACTTCCTAGAAGGAGCTTCTTTGCCTTCACGATCAATCACGGCAATTACTTGGGCGCCAAGCAAGAGGATAACAGCTGCAAGTTCAATACTTAGCAAGCTCACTACTGCTGCTGCAAAGGAGCCGTAGATCAGGTTCACAAGCGATAACGTCGAGTAATACCAGACCAGCACTCTCCGGGTGCTTTCCCAAAGAGCGGTCGCGATGATACCTCCGTAGAGAGCATGACTAAACGTAATACGCCCAACAGGCATTACGAGATATAGCGAGGTAAGCATTAGTACTTCCCCCACCATCCCGAGTACGTATAATACAACCCCGGGGGTACCCTGTAGTCCCACGGCTGTCCCAAAGATCATTAATTGCCTGTTGCCAAGTTTTTCCAGTGCACCCGCAACAAAAGAGACGAATAGGATACCCGAACCAAGCAGGAAGATGTACACATAAGGTATGATAGCCGAGACGAGAAAGTGGCGTCGCTGGATCCTTACGCGGTGAAGAAATATTACCGACATTGCATTCTCCAGCACCATAAACGCCATCGAACTAAAAAAAAGCATGACTAGGAATCCTACAATGCCAATCACCTGTCGGTGGATGAGAAATCCCCTTATCTGTTCTGTCACTACCCCTGCATATCCCGGGGTCACCATTTCCAGATAAGTAGACACGGTTTGAAGAAGCTGCTCTTCGTCGACCAAACGGGACAGGACGATAAGAGACAGGATAAGCATCGGTACAATCGAAAGCAGAGTATAATAGGCGATAGCTCCCGACAAGAGCAGGCCCTGATTTCTCCTGAACTCTCCCAATACCCTGAGAATGAAATTCCCTACCCCGGCCGGTAGCCGGCGTATATCACGCGACTTGTTCGACACTTAAGAGTCTCCTCCCAATGTGCAGCTACGTTATCATCATTATATCAATAACAGGCCTTGGAGCAATGCAGTCCCGAGAGTTTTCCGGACCGCTCACAATGAGCAACCAATGGAAATCAGAACAAACCATGAGAGGATCGTAGCTTCAAGAAAGGGCAGTTCGGGCATATATAAAACTTGGGAAAGTTCTTAGGACTGCGCAACTGACAGATTTTTTGGTGCCGAAGGACGGACTCGAACCGTCACGGAGCTAAGCCCCGAGGGATTTTAAGTCCCTTGCGTCTACCAATTTCGCCACTCCGGCTAAACTTAATTTCCTGACATTCCTACGAATTATCACCGAATGTCAAAAGTGATCACATCTTGCAGCTCGAGGCATTACTCAGGCTATAAGCGAGTAATCATCCATCCTTTTCACTGATTCTTTGTTTGTTCCTTCACTGGGGGTTCTAGCTGATCACGGTACTTGAGTAATTCTTCTTCATCGCGTTTCCGCTCGGTGATATCCTGCCATATGGCTTGAATAACCCTATAGCCGAACAAATCCAATCGCTGTGCAAACACGTGGACATCTCTCAATTCTCCTGATTTGGTCTTATGTTGCACTTCAAAGTCCATCCTGCCCTTGTTTAATACTTCCTTCATTCTGTACTGTATCGCTTTCGTACTCTGGGGATTGACATCAAAAATACGCAGTCTTGCAAACTCCTCTCTCGAATACCCAAGCTCCCGGCGAGCCGTTTCATTAAATTCGATTATTCTCCCGGTGGTATCTATGATCAGAATACCGAACGGAGACTGCTCAAATATCGCATGATAACGGAGTTCCGCCTCACTCTCTTTGATTAATCTGGTTATATCTTTTGAAACAATACTCACGGCTACTACTTCACCATTTAATCCCTTAATTGGGCTCAAGGTGCGAAGAAAGTATTTGTCGTCTCGGCTTCTGTATTCCTGCTGCACCGTTGTCCCTGTCTCAAATATCCCATTGATTTTCTCGGAAAAGACTCTTGTTTCTTCAGATGAATGAAAGTCGCCGTAACTCTTCTCCTCATATCCTTCATTTAACATAATGCCGAGCCTAGAACGATGCTTTACGTTCATGAATAAGTACCTGCAAGTCCTGTTAACCAAATATATTGAGTCGCCAGTAGTTTCCACAAGGGAACGATACTTCGCCTCGCTCTCCTGTAACGCTTTTTCAGACCTATTAAGCTCTTTAATGGAGGTTGCCAGTGGTTCATATACAAGATAATACATTACGGGGAAAAGCATGATTACCATTAGTCCAGCATCCATGAGTGACAGCTTAATATCAAGGGATAACGGAGAAAAAACTGATAGCATGAGATTAACCAGAGTTGACGAAGCGAATATTGAGGCCGTAACAATAACAAGAAGAGTGATTGGCCGGATAAACATCCTAGAAGGCTTTCTGTCATCGGTTTTTTTCATGTTAATTCTCGCCAATCTTTGTAAATTTGTAATAGTATAGCAGATAGGGCTGAGGGAAATATTATGTCGGGATATTCGGCCTAGAAAATATTGGCGGCTTTTATTGCAGTGTGGTCATGCCGTATAATTATAAAAGGAGGTGGAATTATGTTTGAGGGACTTTTTCAACCGATGCACCTGATAATAATCCTCGTTATAGCCCTGATAGTATTCGGAC
>CAZNTS010000166.1:0-9077 GCA_964576045.1 uncultured Nitrospiraceae bacterium
ATCGTCAGTCCCATGTGCTAAAAAATCCAGCATAGGGTGTTACACCTGGGGGAATGCTCCTGAAAAAGGAGTGGGGGAATGAAGCTGAAAAATGACAGGATAAAGAGACCGTGGAGGATCGGAATACATCAGATATGGGAAAAGCAGACGCTCCATAAATGACCTCATTTCTCCTGAAACGTTACCAAAATAAATCGGAGAGCCCAGAATAATAGCGTCGGATCTTTCAATCTTTCCGAAGCCCGGTGTCACGCCATCTTTCGGGGCACACCTGCCATAACTTTCATCATCATATCTCCCTTGTCCTGATGTCAGTGCTACTATTTCTATCTTCTCAATGTTCTATCTTTATGTGAATAAACTGTTGCAGGATGTTTTTGGTTTTGTCTTTTTTTTGTTTCGTAAAGAGTGGAAAGCTGGTGATCTTTTTGTCAGGTCTCTCTGCCATATAGATTATTATAATGAAAAAACCTTTATATAAGGGAGGACCCTTGATATTATAAAGCAACCAGTATTGAAGACAATCGATTAGTGCTGAATCTAAAGCTAGGACAAGACAAAAACCCAGATGATACAACCCCAGATCACTTACCGTGGAGCAATCCCCGCAGACTTTGATGGTATTCTTTGTCTTCAGCATCAAAATCTCCTCACCACACTCCAGGGGGAGGACTTATCCCAGGGGTTCTTGGCACTTGAGTTCACGAGAGAACAACTTCGCAGGGTCAATAGTGAGCTAGGTATCTTCGTTGCCCTCCGGGACAAGACAGTCATTGGATATCTCATGGCAGAATCAGTAGAATTTGCCGCTGGGTCACCGCTGATGGCCCATATGCTCAAAAGGCTGACAGATGGTTTTTTTAATGGTATTGCCTTGTCATCCTGTTGTTTGTTTGTCTATGGACCGGTCTGTGTTGACAGGCAACAAAGAGGACATGGCGTCTTGGAAGCATTATTTGGGATCATGAAAGAGACCCTCAGGGCAGATTATGATGTTGGGGTGGCCTTTGTTTCAGAGAATAACCCTCGATCTCTCCATGCTCATCGGCATAAGCTGGGGATGAAGGTCGTAGATAAGTTTGAATTCAATGGTCAGAAGTACAATACCCTTGTGTTTGACACTGGGGCAGCAGGAACGGAGAGCTCATAAGAATATGGGATGCCCTATACTGCTGCCGGTATGGGGCTTGTAAGGGACTTTAGGAGCGGGTTGGAAAGGGAAGAATAAATTAGTCGAGGCATGGTAGACTGTAAAGAACATAGCCGTATTCCTGTGAGATGCTCCGACCGTAGTGACGGTAACGAAAAAATGTTTTATGAGGTGATAAACATGCAGACAGTCCTGAAGATGATTCAAGATCTGGCGTTAAAACACGACAAAATACCGATTGAGCTTGTAAGGGAAAAGAACATAAAGCTCGGACTTCGCAATGAAGACGGCACAGGGGTGTTCGTCGGGATAACAAGCAAGGGGCAGGTGATTGGCTACAAGAAGGAGATCATGGGGGACGGAGCCCAAGTGAAGGTCGACCTTGACGGAGAGCTCTATTATTGTGGCTATAATATAAAGGACATTGTCATGCATCAGCAGAAAGACGCCAGGTTCGGCTTTGAAGAGACAAGCTATCTCTTGCTTACAGGGGAACTTCCGAACCGGAAGAACCTCGACATCTTCACGCGTGAGATGGCCGAGCGGAGACACCTTCCCCAGGAGGCCATGAAAATAATCCGGGACAGTCCGCCCCATGATGACCAAATGGGCTGTCTTCACACAACCGTATCCACAATGCATCTGTTCGACCGAAACCCTAACTCTACTGACATAATAGACCTCGCGAGGCAATGCATCGATCTGATTGCAAAGTTCCCGACTATTGTTGCATACAATTACCGGGCGGCATCCGGTCACGGAAAGGGCAAGACTGAATTTATCGAGCCACGAGAAGATTACAGCCACGCTGAGAATTTTCTTTATATGCTGAAAGGCAGGGCGCCTGACAGGCTCACTGCAAATCTGTTTGACATGATGCTTGTGCTGCACGCGGAACACGGCGGCGGAAACAATTCGACGTTCACTGTGAGGACCGTGTCCTCCTCGGGTGCAAACAGCTATATGGCAATATGCTCGGGTATCGCGTCGCTTTCAGGACACCTGCACGGTGGAGCCAACGAAGCGGTTGAAGGCATGATGGAGAATATAAGGTCACATGTGAAGGACTGGGGCGATGACGACGAGGTTTCACGATATCTTGAAAAGATTCTCGAGAAGAAAGCGAATGACCTGACGGGAAAGATATACGGCATCGGGCACGCCGTATACACCAAATCGGACCCGAGAGCGGTGATACTTGAGAGCAAGGCTGAAGAGATCGCAAAAAAGAACGGCATGGAAAAAGAGTTTGGGCTTTATAAACGGGTCGCCAGGCTCGCGCCCCGGATCGTCGAGGAGAAGAAAGGAAAAGCATCCTCTCCAAACGCAGACTTTTATTCGGGATTCGTTTACCGGTCGATGGGTATCCCCAAAGAGCTTTACACACCGATTTTTGCGATGTCAAGGGTAGCGGGATGGTCAGCCCACAGAATCGAGGAGATCATACAGGGCAGGCTGATAAGGCCTTCGTATTACTCATCTCTTCCTGAGATGAGAAAGGAGTACGTACCCCTCTCAGACAGATAAAGGTGGAACGGGGTCCCCGTGATTATCGCACAAAATCGTCCTCAGTGCATTTCGTGAGCCGAATAATGGGTGCTGTGCGCACCCATTGTCCACACTCTCACTGTGTTGATAGGCGCAAGATTGTCGTTTAAACCCTTCTTAAACCATAGGCAGTATTACATGTCTGAAGGGGCGGCAACCGAAGGGTACTGTTGCCGGATTCGCATAGTCGAGGGTTCTTACCTCGAATCACTCAAGCCCCATGCGTTAGCGTGGGGTGGTTGACATTTTGCGACATGAGAATTCTCAAAAGGTATATGTGGTTATCAGCACAAGAGATAGATCAGGAGGCGGGAACTGAATGGATTGACCTCACTGACCGCGGGAGGTTATCTTGATACTATGAGAATTGTTACCCGTGTCACTGTTATTTTACTTATATCATTGATAGCCTCCTGTAGTCTTGGCGGCAAGGAAAAATACAAGGACATACGTGTTTCTCTTTATACCGTTGTCACTATCACAGTTTACGCTGACTCCAAACAGCAGGCAATCACTGCAATTGACAATACCTTCAACGAACTTGACAAGCTTGGAAAGTTACTGAATTTCTATTCTGATGATAGTGAAATATCAGCGATTAACCACGGTGCCGGAATCCAGCCTGTTAAGGCTTCACAGGACACCATCCGGGTAATAGAAAAGGCACTCTATATTTCTAAGGTCACTGATGGAGCTTTTGATATCACTATCGGACCTATAGTCAAATTATGGGATTTTGAGAGGCAAATTCTCCCCGATGATAAAGCGATCAAGTCGAAGTTGGGACTTGTGAATTATAGAGATGTTCTCATTGACGAGGCAAAATCAACAGTTTTTCTCAAAAGGAAGGGCATGGAGATAGATCTAGGAGGAATTGAAAAGGGCTATGCTGCTGAGAGGGCAGTCGAGATACTGAAGAAGAATGGGATAACCGCGGGCATTATTGCGGTCGGAGGTGAAGTGAAGCCATTTGGAACAAAGCCGGGCAGAGATGTTTGGAAGGTGGGAATCAAAAACCCTGATGAAGAAAGCAGCGAAGATGATGTTTTCGCAATTGTCGGACTTAAAGACAAAGCAATATCGACATCCGGAGGATACGAGAAGTTTTTTATAAAACAAGGCAAGCGGTATCACCATATATTGAATCCTGCGACAGGCTATCCCGCGTATGAATGCCAGAGCGTAAGCGTAATAGCGAATGATGCTCCTGATGGTTTTCCTACAGGGATATTCGTTCTCGGTCCAAAGAAAGGGATGGAAGTTCTAAAGAGACTTGGAATTGATGGAGTCATAGTAGATAAGGGGGGGAATATTTTTATTACTGAAGGAATAAAAGATAATGTTGAGCTTATCAAGAAGAATTTAAAGCCGCAATAGTTATTTGTGTGTATACGGAGTTGCGAGAACAACTTTTACAATACAATGCTCAAGTTCATCTGCATAATTGCACAGCCTTGGATAGTGACTATCACGAAGGACCTTTGCCAGTGGGGAAAAGTGTGGAGACATTATCGGCACGCCTCGATGACTAGATAGGCATCGGGCAATTAGTTGGTGCATCGCACATGTTTCCTAGTTCGCCCGTTCAAGAGTAACAATGCTCCGCGTTATGCCATTATCGGCCCAGTTAGGCATAATTCTTCAGGGCGTGAGGATTTGGAGGCGGTTGCTATCCACCCTTGCAATAACGCGTCTGTTCTGTACCGACCCATTCAAGATACCAGGCAACTTCGACCCAGGTAATATACTTGGCTTCTTCCATGCGGTACGCGCCCATATAGGCAACTAAGCTGTTCAGTAGCTCAGCGCGTTCCCGAACGGTTTTCGCCGGCTTTCGCCCTTCGCTGCTATAAAAGAAGAATACTCGTCACTCGGCTGTAAAGATTACATGGTCTGTCGGGTTCTGTCCCAAGGCTCTTTTTTAGGGCTGTCGTTTGGGCCTCAACCTCATAGGTAAACCAGTTTCCACGCGCCCTGTATTTGAGCGCCCTCATCTACGAAACCAGCGCGCGGTGCAATCACGAGCCAAAGCAAAACAACTGCGGACCACTTAGCGCTGAGCATGATAACTTCCTTTCACCAGATATCCATGGGCGAAAGCTCCGGTTGATGGCGCGGGCTAGTTGACTGTGAGAGGGTCATAGCTATTTGTTTTATCCATATGGGCAGATCATATTTGCCAGGAAACCTTTCTCTCTCAGTTAACTGCCGCCATGTGTAAGCATGCTTGTCAAGCTGAATTGAGGCTTGGGCGATTGCAAGGATCGAGAATCCCCGTCTTTATACTCTCCATATAGAGGATGTGTCATAAGCATTAAAAAGTTCTCTTTCGTTCAGTTATAATCAAGTATGCGAGGAGTCGGATTCGTTTACGATAAAGCGATGCTGAGGCACGAGCCTCCGCCATGGCACCCTGAAAGAAGCGCCCGTCTTCTTCGCATTATCGATACCCTGAAAAACGCCGGACTATGGGATAGGCTGGTACATATAGCTCCTGGTAAGGCAGGGTTCGACGACATTGCACTTGTCCATACGGCCGGATATATCCACAAGTTCAGGACATTCGGAGAGGGGAGTCTGGACCCCGACACATATGTGTCCAGGGACAGCTTGGAAGCGGCACGCTATGCCACTGGATCAGTCATGGAGGCGGTAAGGATGTGTCACAGTGGAAGTATAAACAGTGCGTTTTGCGCAGTCCGTCCCCCAGGACACCACGCAGAAGCTGATTGCGCGATGGGGTTCTGCCTCTTCAACAACGTAGCGGTCGGCGCGAGATTTGCCCAGAAGCTGGGATATGAGAAAGTGTTTATCGTTGATTTCGATGCACATCACGGTAACGGCACACAGCATATCTTCGAAGAAGATGAGACGGTATTCTATTTCAGTACCCACCAGTATCCTTATTACCCGGAGACAGGCAGGGACCTCGAAAGGGGAAAGGGCAAGGGTACCGGATACACCTATAACGTGCAGATACTGAGTGGCTCTGGGAACAAGGATTATCTGAGCGTGTATCAGGATATTCTCCCCGGCCTTGTGAGGAGGTTCAGCCCCAGTATTATGATAGTGTCAGCCGGTTATGACATCCATGTGGACGATCCGCACGCCAACATAAGGGTTACCGGCGAAGGGATAAGGGGAATGGTACGGAGCATACTTGACTCTTCTGATTGCCCTGCGGTCTTCGCGTTGGAAGGCGGCTATGACCTTGAGTCCCTTGGGGAATCTGTGCGCATCACAATCGAGGAGATGCTGAAGACCTGCTCGTACTGATTCCAGCCTGGGATATCTGATCTAGATCCAGTGCTACCTTCACCATGTCTTCATCCGAGAGGATCTCTTTGAAGCCGGAACCGGCTGCCAGGTGAAGCATCCTTGAGTTCGTCCTCAGAATCTCCATCCAAAGAGTTTTTACCGCCATCTCTTTGGCGATCCTGATGCAATAATCGATTAGCATGGATCCGATGCCGTGGCCCTGCCACTCATCTGCCACAATGATCGCCAGTTCCGCGGTCTCGAAATCCGGCATCTTCAACATCCGGACATCCGCAATGATACGCTCCCGTTCTGGGCCTTCCTTTACAAGTGCGACAAAGGCAAATTCCCGCTCGTAATCAAGCTGGCAGTAACGCGCGAGCCTTTCGTGAGGCATATCGCTTAGGCGTTGGTTGAATCTGAAGACAATCGTCTCTTCCGAGACGGTTTTGAAAAGGGCATAGATAAGCGGCTCGTCCTCGGGGCGTATCGGTCTTATCAGGGCCGGCACGCCATTTTCGAGTGTAATCTCCAGCATGTACTTAAAAGGGTAGGGACATATGGAAAGGTGCGGTGGACAAAGATCACCGATGAAACTCTCGACGTTATACTCCGCATCAGTTTCGAGCAGTATGCCGGCGTCCATTGCAAACCCTTCCTTCTCGGAAATAAAAAATGGGTTAATATCGATCTCCTTGATCGAGGAAAAATCTACGAGTAGATAGGAGAACCTTACAAGCATTTCCTCCATGAATCTTAGCGTGTCCCTGTAAGGCTCCTCGGTGAGAAGAAATCTGTATATCTTGGTCTCTTCCATCAGCCGTCTTGCGAGGGTCTGGTTCAGAGGCGGTAACCCGACCGCATAATCACCGAGGGCTTCGAGAAGCTCTCCCCCGGTACCGAAGAGTATGACTGAGCCAAATGCAGGGTCTTTTTTCGCTCCTATGGCAAGTTCGTAACCGTGTTGTACGATCATCGGCTGGATCAGTGCATGAGCTCCAGGGTCGCCGCAAGAGATCGCCAGATCCCTGAGTTTCCCGTATGCCTCCTTTACCGAATCAGTGTCCTTCAGATTGAGGAGCACACCGGATCTTTCTATTTTGTGAAAGATCTTCTCAGAGTCGATCTTCAGAACAACGGGAAACCCGGTCTCCTCTGCCAGGCGGACCGCATCCTCCTCGCTTTCCACCCTCTTTGTTGGTATCACTGGTATGCCATACGCCTGGAGTATCTCCTTGACCTCGTTCAGGTTCAGTATCAGCCTGTTCTGGGTAAGAGCACTGTTGATGATGCCCTTCGCCTTCTCCCTATCGGGCGAGAAATCCCTGAGAATGTTTTCCGGGGTTTCCTGGAGCATCTGCAGATTATAGTCATACCGATACTGGTAGATAAAACTCCTCACTGCCTGCTCGGGGGTCACAAAGGTCGGGAGCATGTTTCTGTTCAAAAACTCGCGAGCAGGTTGCACGAGCTCCCCTCCCATCCAGACAGTGAACAGGGGAATGTCCGGGCTGTTTTGTTTTGCGAAGACGATCGCCTCTGCGGTCTTTTCGGGGTCCGTGCCGAAATTGGGAACGTGGATCACCAGGAGCGCATCCACATCGCTGTCCCGGAGACAATTCTCCACCGCAGCCTTATAGTCGGAGGGCGAAGCGCCTGTAAGAAGATTCACTGGATTGCGAATTTCCTTAAGCGAGGGCAAGAGTTGCCTCAGATTCATGATTGTTTCCGTGCCGAGAACCGACAGCTCGCCTTCGAGTTTCAAAAGTGTGTCAACTGCTATGATTGACGGCGCATCGGAGTTTGTGACAATCGCAAGACGCTTCCCTTTGGGCCTTTTTTCCTGTGCAAGCGTCTCTGCGAGATAGAAAAGGTCTAGGAGTTCATCGATCCTAACCGCTCCAGCCCGCTTGAAGACCGCATCGTATACCTTGTCTTCTCCCGCGAGAACCCCGGAGTGGGTCAGGGCGACCTGTGCGGAGATATCGAACTTTCCCGACTTTACCACAACTATCGGTTTGCTTCTTGCGAAACTCCTGACGGCGGCCATAAACTTACGGCCTCTTGTTATGTGTTCAAGATAGAGGATAATAGCCTTTGTCTTTGGGTCAACTCCGAGGAAGTCGATGAGATCGGAAAAGCCGAGATCCACCTTTGCACCCACTGAAATGATGTAGCTGAACCCGAAGTTCTTGTCTATCGCCCTGTCCAGCAGCGCTGTGGTGAGCGTCGCGCTCTGGGATATGAACGCGATGGACCCGTTTTTCGGCATCTTCGGAAACAGGCTTGCGTTAAGGCTTATGTGCGGCCTTATAAAACCCAGTGTGTTCGGACCGAGAATCCTGAAATCGTATCTGGAGGAGATCTGTCTGATCTCTGGGAAAAAGAGGGCGCTGTCTTTAATACACAGCTCAAAGTCGGGGCATACTATGGATACACCCCTCACGCCTTTTCTGCCGCACTCTTCGAGCGATGCAAGCATCTCTTCGACAGGCGTCGCGATTATCGCGAGGTCGACGGGGTGGGGCACCTCGGAAATTGTCCTGTAGGCCTCCACTCCCTGTATCGATTCGCACAGGGGATTTACGGGATATACGACGCCCCGGAAGCCCTTGCCGATCATGTTTCGAAAAATTGCGTACCCTGCGGAACCAGGGTCTTCGCTGGCACCAATAACAGCTATTCTTTTGGGATTAAAGAAGACGTCAAGATTCCTGATTGACACAATGACGTCCTCTTAAGTGCGATATCCTTTTGTCAAGCATATTTTCCCCCCGGCAGAATCATCGGTCCATTCTCGGCGTCCCGATGTCCACCCGGTTCAAGAGCATTTTGCCCCTTTTTCTTAATATAGCCCATATTTGACTTGTTTGCCACAGCAAACGGCAGGCAGATCCGAAGCCGTACTGCCCGGTTGCTGGTGGATGCCAGTCGCTACCCCTTTCAGCCCATACGGACTGCATTGCCTCACTTTGGGGTAGCACACACGCTGGGTAGTGTTTGAAAAAAGATGGTGCATGATTTTAATATAAAAGATGCCGGAAAGCAAATAACGGGATTATTAATGAAATCGGAGGAGAACTGGTGTTCTCCCAAGGATGAAGTACTTGGTATATTGTGC
>CAZNTS010000167.1:0-11392 GCA_964576045.1 uncultured Nitrospiraceae bacterium
TCCTGTCTTCTTTTGTCACGAGCAGCACCTTCACATTCCACTTCCTATTGAAGAGCTCCCTTGCTGCCACAAGCCCATCTCCTCCGTTATTCCCCCCGCAAGCGATCACAATAATCTTCCTCGGTTCGAAGAACTCCATCACTTTTGCTGCAACTACAGCACCAGCCCGTTCCATAAGGACCCTGCCCGGCACGCCAATCTGGAGGATAGTTTTCCTGTCGATCTCCCGCATCTCCTTCGCTGTGACGACTTTCATACGAAGATCACCTCCTGAGAAAGAGTCTGGACAGAACGGGCTTGAAGGAAACTCCTAAACAACGGCTTAATGGAACAGACCCTGTTACAGATTAGAGAATAAGCCGTGATACTTAACATAACAACAGTTAACATATAAAAATCATGTCGATTACGAGAGTCTTGAGGAATCTTGTCTTGTCCTATTTTTTTAATTCTCACAGCTTCTTCCTCCTCAACCTCAGAGAATTGCTCACGACCGATACTGAGCTGAACGCCATGGCAGCGGAAGCTATCATCGGGTTCAGCAATGGCCCGCCGAAGGGATGAAGAATACCGGCGGCAACTGGTATACCCACCACGTTATAGAAGAAAGCCCAGAAGAGGTTCTGTTTTATTGTTTTAAGCGTAAGTCTGCTCAGCCGTATGGCCTCAACAGCGCTCCTGAGGTCTCCTTTTATCAGGGTGATATCCGATGCCTCTATGGCTATATCAGTGCCGGTACCTATGGCGATTCCGACATCGGCCTCTGTGAGGGCAGGAGCGTCGTTAATTCCATCACCCACCATGGCCGTCACCTTCCCCTCTCTCTTCATGGCCTTCACTACTTCGACCTTATGTTCGGGCAACACCTCCGAGAAGACCTTGTCCACATCCACCGCTCGCGCTATCGCCTCTGCAGTGTTCCGGTGGTCACCAGTCAGCATCGCCACCTCTATGCCCATGCCTTTGAGATCCCTCACCGCTTCCAAAGATCCTTCTTTTATGGTATCCGCTATAGCGATTACAGCTACCGCCTTTCTGTTGATGGCCATAACTACAGGAGTCTTCGTCTCGGCTGACAGTTTTTCTTCCAATCCCTTGAGAGCGGAAATGTCCACCCCCTCCATTTCCATAAGACCGAAATTCCCGATGATCACACTGTTTACATCAAGCGCAGCTATGACCCCCCCTCCGGGGATAGCCATGAACTCTCTTGCCTCGTCCAACGCTATTCCTCTTTCGATCGCTTTTCTCACGATCGCCTGCCCCAGAGGATGTTCGGATTTCTTCTCGGCTGAGGCCGCATATTTAAGCGCTTCGTCCGCATCGAGGTCGTCACTCGGTATGATATCCACAACCTCAGGCTCTCCACTGGTGATAGTGCCGGTCTTGTCGAGGACGACTGTCTGTATCTTATGGGCGAGTTCTAATGCCTCGGCATCACGTATCAATATTCCTTTTTCCGCTCCCTTGCCAGTCCCGACCATGATAGCAGTCGGGGTCGCCAGTCCTAGAGAACAAGGGCAGGCGATGATCAGCACCGCAATGAAGTTCATTAGGCTTAGAGTAAATGCGGGCTTCGGACCCCAGACAAACCAGATCATGAATGTCACTGACGCAAGCAGTATCACTACTGGGACGAAGATAGACGCTACCTTGTCGGCAAGCCTCTGTATGGGGGCCTTGCTCCCCTGCGCGTCTTCGACAAGCCTTATTATCTGGCCGAGTGCGGTTTCTTTTCCAACCCTGGTAGCCCTGAACCTGAGGCTTCCCGCCCTGTTGATGGTCCCTCCAAATACCCGGTCGCCGACGGACTTCTCAATAGGAAGGCTCTCTCCGGTGAGCATGGATTCATCCACTGCGGAATACCCTTCGATTATCTCTCCGTCCACTGGTATCCTCTCCCCAGGTCTCAAGGTCACGACATCGCCGGTCATCACTTCTGAGATGAGTATCTCTTTCTCATCGCCGTTCCTCAGTACTCTAGCGGTTCTAGGCTGGAATCCCATGAGCTTCTTAATCGCTTCAGAAGTCCTCCCCTTGGCCCTTGCCTCAAGGAGCCTGCCTAGGAGGATGAGGGAGATGATAACTGCCGACGTGTCGTAGTAAACCTCCGGAGCAATACCACCTCTGACAAAAAATCCAGGAGTAAAGGTTGCAAGCGCACTATAGACATATGCCGCAAAGGTTCCGACTGTGATAAGCGTGTTCATGTTTGTTGTACCGTGCTTTATGGCCACCCACGCCGCCTTGTGAAACCGCATTCCGGCCCAGAGCTGCACCGGCGCTGCGAGCACAAACAGAACCGTCCAATTTGAAAGCAACGGGATGTCCATCGTGCTTCCCAAAAGTATGAACGAGCCTAGGACTGAGCTGACAATAAGCTTCGTCTTGATATCACGGAATTCCTTATCTCTCTGCTCTCTTTCCCGGTCTGTGTAGTCTTCTCCTATCTGCTCTGCCGAATAGCCGGCATCACCGACTGCTTTCCTAAAATCATTGAAATCGACGATCGTAGGGACATATACGACCGATGCCCTCTCGGCAGCTAGGTTTACGTTCACCTCCGTCACACCGTAAAGTCCCTTTAGCGCTCTTTCAACTGCGGCAACGCACGCTGCACAGGTCATACCCTTTACCGCGAAATCCGCCCTCTGGAAAAGCACACCGTATCCTCGAGACTTGACCGCCTCCTCTAAGGTGTTCAGATCCACAGGTCTATCGAGTTCAACCGTTGTCTTATCGATAGCGAAGTTCACAGATACGCCCGTAACCCCTTCCACCCTCCTGAGATCGTCTTCGACGGCGGCAGCGCAGGACGCACATGTCATACCAGTGACAGGCAAGTCGATCTTCTTAAACATAGCTTCCCATCCTGCCGCCACACCTAAACACTCTCAACACAAAAATCTCTTCTCCAATCATAACTCATTATATCAAAAGCCTGTGATTCCTTGTTTCTGGCGTCATTCCTGCAAGTACGGCCACTTGAACTCGCATCAATTTTTTGCTAAAAGGAAATGAGAGGAGGTGCGCAATGAAATCTTTCTATCCTTTGCTTGTCGGCGGCCAATGGACAGAGAGCGACGATGTGATGGACGTTATAAATCCCTTCGATAGCAGGCCCATAGCAAGAGTCTGCAGGGCGACCACCGAGCAGGCGGATAAAGCATTAGATGCTGCATGGAGGGCAAAACCCGTAATGGCGTCACTGCCCTCTTACACAAAAGCTGACATCCTCTTACAGGTTTCCGAAAAGATACTGGCCGCTAAAGAAGAATTTGCAAAGACCATCACCCTCGAAAACGGAAAGCCCATCAAAGAATCCAGGGTTGAGGTGGAACGTGCAGCACTCACCTTCAGGATCGCTTCGGAAGAGGCGTCCAGGATAAGCGGTGAATTCATAGCCCTCGACAGGAACAAGCCCTCCGAAGGCAGGTGGGGCATCACCAGACGTTTCCCGTGCGGGCCAGTTCTTGGGATCACCCCTTTTAATTTTCCTTTGAACCTTGTCGCCCACAAGTTGGCTCCTGCGGTGGCTTCTGGAAACCCTATCATACTGAAGCCTGCATCAAAGACGCCTGTGAGCGCACTGATACTCGGAAAGGTACTCATCGAAGCGGGTATTCCTCAGGACTGTGTAAGTGTCCTACCCAGCTCGGGTAGAATGGCTGAGTCCATCCTCGTTGATCCAAGGATAAAGGTCTTGAGTTTCACGGGCAGCGCTACCGTGGGCTGGCAGCTGAAAAAACTCGCTAGTGAAAAGAAGGTTTTGCTCGAACTTGGTGGTAACGCAGGAGTGATTATCGACAGCGACTGTGATCTGGAATTTGCAGTGGACCGGTGCGTTGTGGGAGCATTTTCATACGCCGGCCAGGTCTGCATCTCCGTGCAGAGAATCTATGTCCATAAGGACGTCTATGATAATTTTCTTACGCTGTTCGCCTCAAAGGTTAAGACGCTGAAGAGCGGCGACCCGTTAGACGAGACAAACCAATTGGGTCCTATGATAGACGAGGATAACCTCTTGAGGGTCGAGGCGTGGGTCAGAGAGGCAAAGGATGCCGGTGCTTCAGTCCTCACCGGAGGAAAAAGAAATGACAGCTTCTACGAGCCGACGATTATCCTGGACTCAACGCCCCAGATGAAAGTTAGCTGCAAGGAAGTTTTTGGACCGGTGGTTACCGTCACGAAGATCGATGGGTTCACAGATGGACTGAATTCGGTGAACGATTCGGTCTACGGTCTTCAAGCGGGCGTCTTCACCCGCAACCTGAACCACGCTTTTGCGGCATTTGAGACCCTAGAGGTCGGCGGGGTAATAATTAACGATGTTCCTGCCTACCGGGTGGACCATATGCCATACGGCGGGATAAAGCTGTCGGGCTTTGGGAGAGAAGGCCTGAAATACGCTATAGAAGAGATGACAGAACCAAGACTGATGACCCTCAACCCGATGTGACGGTGAGGATTAAGCCTTGCGACAGATTGTTAACGAAACATGTATCTTGAATCCGTCTTGTGACGCTGGATCTTCTCCTTTATTTCCTTCATCTTCTGCTTTTGCGGAATAATAAGCGCGTAGCAAAAAGCCATCCCTACAGCAGCGGCAGCCCCAAAGTAGAGGTAAAGATCCCGCTCGAAAAAGACATTTGTTTTCAGGAAGTCTGGTGCATATTCATAAAAGAACCTGTCCAGAGCGAAAAGAAGCAAGGCTAAAACAAAGACGAACTGGGTGAACCTCAAAAAGCCACGCAGGCTCCGTTCCTGACCAATAAGGTTGTTGTAAACTCTGATCCTCTCCTCGGCAGCGCATCCTGAACACAACCTGAATTCACGGTCCAGATGATCAAAACACAACGATGCTTTCCTGCACCTCTTGCAAGTAAAGGTATTCTGGCTCTCGATTGACTTTTCGCAAATAAGGCATTTTACCACGGCGAACTTCGGATCTGTTTGCGCGCTTCCTCCGGCTCCTATCATGAGCCCCTCTTGCTCGCCCCGACCGTCTTATGACACTTGAAGCAATCGTATTTGGGAGGATGTTTAGCCTTTAATTGCGCTTCCTTCCCCGGACCGTGGCAGCCTGTACAGGCGGTCACGTTGTCGCCAGCACCGATGTGGGTACTGTCTGCCGGGATGAGAGGAGGAGGCACTCGCTTTCCCGAAACTACAAAAAGAAGTCCTAGAACAATGAGGACAAAGGCGAGAAACATTAATGTATTCTTCATCAAACGTCTCCTTTCCTAGCTCAGTTCCGGGCAGTACTATGCGTCCAGGACTTCCTCCTCAAACACTCCAATCCTTCTCAGCCTCCTGTATCTGTCTTCAATGAGCTTCGAGGGGGTCTTTATTTTCACTTCGTCAAAAGCCTTGCCCACTGTCTCTGCAATCTTATCAGCAGTGAAGGATGGATCCCTGTGAGCACCACCCAGAGGTTCCGATATGACGTCGTCGATGACCTTGAACTTCAAGAGGTCCTGCGCAGTGAGCTTAAGGGCATCTGCCGCCTTGGAGAACTCTTCCGGCCCGATGTCACCGCTCTTCTTCCACAAAATAGCGGCACAACCTTCTGGAGAAATAACGGAGTATACAGAGTGCTCCAACATGTAGAGACGATCCGCAATCCCTAGCGCCAATGCGCCTCCGCTGCCCCCTTCCCCTATTACTACAGAGATGATTGGCGTCTTAAGTCTCGACATCTCCATCAGATTAGATGCAATAGCCTCCGCCTGTCCCCTTTCCTCCGCGCCTATCCCGGGATACGCCCCGGGCGTGTCTATAAGGGTAAGCACCGGCTTTTTAAAACGTTCCGCCAGCTTCATGAGACGCAAAGTCTTTCTGTAACCTTCCGGATGGGGCTGACCGAAATTCCTGAAGATCCTCTCTTTCGTTCCCCTTCCCTTCTGGTGCCCTATAATCATGAAAGTCGTGCCACTTATCCTCCCGACTCCCCCCACAATTGAAGGATCATCGGCAAATCTCCTGTCGCCATGAAGCTCGACAAAATCCTCTGCAATAAGAGAGATGTAATCGAAGGTATAGGGCCGATCAGGATGACGCGCGATCATCGTCTTTTGCCAAGGCATAAGATTCGAAAAAATCTCTGAACGACGCTCCCTTGCCTTCTTTTCAAGCCTCCTGATCTCGGAAGTGATATCGATATCCTTTCCGTCCGACAGCTGCTTGAGTTCATCTATCTTCGTTTCCAGCTCTTCGAGAGGTTTCTCGAATTCGAGGTAATATCTCACCCTATTCTTACCGTTCCTTTCCCCGTCAGTCTTTCGATCTGCTCCACAAGATCCCGCGAAAATTCAACATAAAGGCAGGTCATGATCTCCACACGTGAGCCCCCGGCTTCCATTTTGAGGTACACTTGACAGCTGCCCTTCTTACCGTTATGTCTGGCCAAAAGTTCCTTGAGGTTTCTGAGATCTTCGGACGAAAAGCCTGGTCTCAGTATGACTTCGACACGTTGATGTCCGCTCTCAGCGAGCAGGTCCTCCAGCGTCGTGATCTCCCTTGAAACGATCTTTGTCCCTTTCTCAGTCCTGTCGATGGTGCCCTTCACGACAATAAGACTTTCCTTATGGAGCACGCCCTCCCGAGTCCTGTACAGGTCGGGGAACACGATGGCCTCACTGCTCCCCTCCTCATCTTCAAGGGTAAGGTATGCCATACTTTCGGACTTGCCTTTCGTCTTGATCTTCTTAATTGCGCTCACTACCCCCGCGATTTGGACCTCGTCCCTATCGTTGTTGTCATCAAGCTCCGATATCCCCCTTATTTTCATAGCAATGAGGGCTTCCCGAAATCTCGACAGTGGATGCCCGGTGATGTAAAAGCCGAGTGCCTCCTTCTCATGCCTCAAGAAAGTCATCTCATCCCATTCCTCGGTAACACAGTCGCAGTCTGCTCCGCCGAATATATCCTGCTGGGAAAAGAGGCTCCTAGCGGTAGCGTCTCCATTTGCCCCGCAGCTAAGCGCAACAAACGCCTTCGCCCTGCTGATCCCGAAGGAATCAAAAGCCCCTGCCTTGATCAAGCTTTCGATGACCTTTTTGTTCACCTTCTTCCCGTCTATCCTCAGCAAGAAATCATCCACAGACTTAAAAAGTCCGCCCTCCTCTCTAACGGATAATATAGATTCGATGGCGGCAGAACCGACTCCCTTGACCGCTTCGAGACCAAAGCGTATTGCCTTACCCGTCACCTTGAACTCGCGTCCGCTCTCGTTGATGTCCGGCGGCAGAATATCAATCGCCATTTTTCTGCACTCTGCAATAGACTTCACTATCTTGTCCGTGTTGTCCGTATCCGCGCTGAGCGTCGCAGCCATGAACTCGACCGGGAAGTGCGCCTTAAGATAAGCGGTCTGGTATGCGATATATGCATACGCGGCTGAATGCGATTTGTTGAAGCCATATTTCGCAAAGGGCTCCATCTTCTCGAAGAGTCTTTTGGCCTTCTTCTCCGGAATCCCATTCTTGACGGCTCCAATTACAAAATCCTCTTTCTGCTTCTCCATTTCTTCCGCTTTCTTCTTTCCCATGGCACGTCTCAGGATGTCGGCCTGCCCCATCGAGAAGTTCGCAACCGTGTTGGCAATCAGCATGACCTGCTCTTGATAGAGGATTATTCCGTAAGTCTCATCAAGGATGTCCTTCAGCTGTGGCAATTCATAAGTGATCTTGACCTGCCCCTTCTTCGCCTTAATGAAGTCGTCGATCCATGCCATCGGACCAGGACGGTAGAGGGCAACAAGAGCAATGAGGTCTTCGAACCTGTTGGGCTGCATCCTAGTGAGGATATCCCTCATTCCAGCGCTCTCAAGCTGAAATACACCTGTCGTATGACCTGAACTCAGGAGCCTATAAGTTTCGCGGTCGTCCAAGGGGATGTCCTGCATCAGGAAATCTCCCCCGTTCGCCCTGATATACCCAATCGTCTTTTCGATAACGGTTAGGGTCTTAAGGCCGAGGAAATCGAATTTCAAAAGCCCGATCGCCTCTACGGAGCCCATGTCGAATTGCGTCGTGATCGTACCGTCAGTCGGGTTTTTATAGAGCGGTGCGTATTCGGTCAGGGGCTCGGGTGACACCACTACTCCCGCTGCGTGGGTCGACGCATGCCTGCAAAGACCCTCGAGCCTTCTTGCAATGTCCAGGATTTCCCTCACCTTCGAGTTGCCCTCGTATAATTCCTTCAGTTGCGGCTCCGCCTTCAATGCCTCGTCTATCGTAATGTTTAAGGTATTGGGAACAAGCTTTGCAATCCTGTCTACTTCAGCATAAGGGACATCGAGAGACCTTCCCACATCCCGGATGGCGGCCTTTGCTGCCATCGTACCGAAGGTGATGATCTGCGCCACGTGGTCCTGTCCATAACGGTCGGCCACATAGGAGATCACCTCGCCCCTTCTGTCTTTGCAGAAATCAACGTCGATATCCGGCATGCTTATCCTCTCGGGGTTCAGGAACCTCTCAAAAAGAAGATTGTAACGTATGGGGTCTATTTCAGTGATTCCGAGACAGTAGGCCACGAGACTCCCAGCTGCTGACCCCCTGCCCGGTCCCACGGGGATGCCGTTCTTCCTTGCATAACGTATAAAATCCCAGACGATCAGAAAATAGGAAGCGTAGTTCATTCTGTTAATGATCTCGAGCTCGCTCTTCAGTCTGCTCCGGTACATCTCCGGCGCATTCTCTCCGATCTTCAGTTGCAAGCCTTCCACTGCGAGTTTTCTGAGATACGCCTCGGGCGTGCCATCTTCCACCTTGTATGCTGGCAAAAGACTCGCGCCCAGCCTGAATTCCACATTGCACCGCTCTGCGATCTCCCTAGTGGTAGACACTACTTCAGGAACCTCTGAGAATGCCCGCTTCATCTCGTCCTCGGTCTTGATATAAAACTCCTCGGACTCGAACCGCATCCTGCTGGCATCGCTCACTGTCCTGCCAGTCTGGATGCAGAGGAGGATATCATGCGCCCTTGCATCCTCCTTCCTCAGGTAATGACAATCATTTGTTGCAACAATGCCGGCATGCAGTTCACGGGCCAAGTCCACAAGTTTCCTGTTAACGGGCCCCTGGGCTTTGAGGCCATTGTCCTGGATCTCCAGATAAAAATTATCGGGGCCGAGTATATTCCTATACTCGAGCGCACTCTGCCGTGCCTTGTCAGTCATATCCCTACTCACATAGTAGGGTACCTCCCCTTTCAGACACGCGGAAAGCCCGATGAGCCCTCCGCTATATTGAGCGAGCAGGTCTTTGTCTATTCTCGGCTTGTAGTAGAACCCTTCAGTGTATGCCCTGGAGACCAGGGTGACGAGGTTCCTGTACCCCGCGTTATCTTTTGCGAGAAGGACTAAATGAAATGAGGTTTCAGGGGCACCTTCAGACTTTTTTTCGAAGCGGCTTGATGGCGCCACATAGACCTCGCATCCTATCACGGGCTTTATACCTGCCTTCGTTGCCTTCTTGTAGAATTCTATAGCTCCGAAGAGATTGCCGTGGTCAGTCATCGCGACTGCGGGCATCCGATAATGAGACGCAAGTTCCACAAGCTCATCGGTCTTAATAGAGCCATCAAGCAGACTGTATTCCGTATGAAGATGGAGAGGGACGTAATCCGAATGTTTGCGCATACAAAATTCTACCTGATGGCTACACACAACTTCAACTCAAAAGCCATGCCTTGATCTCTTCGGGTAACCATAGCCGTCTTCTTCTCTTACCGACAAAAAAGTCATTGTACTGTTATAATATAAAAAGTCAATTGATTTTAATGACATAATAAACTGATTTGCTTTATCAGGAGCTCTCATGAAAAGAAAATTCTTCGTGGCCATCGCGTTTGTCTGGGCTGTTTCGATAATCTGGGCGGCTACAATCTTTTCCGAAGAGATTAAGCTCGTCCTGCTGCCCGCCCCGCACGTCGATAGCGGCAGGCCTCTTATGCAGGTGCTGAAGGATAGACACTCTTCCCGTTCCTTCAGTTCGGAAAAGTTGTCTCCTCAGGTGCTTTCGGATCTTCTCTGGGCTGCGTTTGGAATAAATCGCCCTGACAGCGGGAAGCGCACGGCGCCTTCTGCATTGAACAGGCAGGAAATTGATATCTATGTGGCCACAGCAGATGGTCTTTATCTGTATGACGCACAAAGCCAGGCATTGAGACTAGTCCTGCCGGATGACATCCGTGCTCTTACAGGGCTGCAGGACTTCGTAAAGGAGGCTGCTGTCAATCTCGTTTATGTGGCGGATCTTTCCAAAATAGCCCCTGCATCGAAAGAGGAGAAAGATCTCTATTCGGCTGCGGACACAGGTTTTATCAGTCAGAACGTTTATTTGTATTGTGCTTCCGAACGATTGGCAACTGTTGTGCGCGCGTCGATCGACAGGCAGGCACTGGCAAAAGCGATGAACTTACGTCCTGATCAGAAAATTATACTCGCACAATCAGTCGGATACCCCAAAAAGTAATCAGGGAGTATTTTATGGTAAAAAGAGAATCCAACACCAGCCACGCGCGCTGATTGGTCATCCCCGGATCATTTCGCAATATTAATGATGAAAAAACCACTTTTCTGTCTGTTCTGCTATCAGAACATACGACACAACTAATTATGCTTGCCAGAACCAGAAAGAAAAGACGTGGAAGAGATTCAAAGCCTAGATACCCAACAAATGGCCTGAAGTGTAACACAATAGCAAGTGTCTCTACCTTTAAGGAGCAGCGGGTCAGCTATGGATTGGGACGGCTTTTGAAATGGTTTTTGTGGCTGAGTATGATAGAGATGACGATGAACTATTTAGGAAGGGACTCTACGAACCATCCCGTATGATGGAGTGCCTATCTGGCATGCCAAAAAAATGTTCGGCATTACAAAAAAAGTAAAGAGAGAAAAAATGGAACTGACAGGGCCGACTACTCGCATTAATTTCATTACTAAGTTTATATCCCTCTGCTTGTGACGGTGCATATATTCCTAGTCCACATTGTCTAGAGATATGGAAAGTTTGGAAAAATAAATGACCCTCCCCGCCGCAGAGACGGCGGGGTATCTCAAAATCAAAGCCCGTGCTCGCTCATAGCTTGAACAATTTGAGCTGTTCCATGCGACGCTCTTCTTCAGACTTATCCAAATGTTGATCCCTTATGTATCTCTTGATTACCTCTTCATTCGTTGCGCCCCCAACCGTCCCTATATACTTGCCATCGCTCCATAACTCCCCTCCCCACAACTCTTCTTCTCTCAGGTCGGGAAATTGACTGAATACACGTTTCGCGGTTATCGATTTAATCACTTTCAACACTTCACTCGGGCCATATTGTGGGTTGGCGCCGCAGAATATGTGTATGTGGTCTCCGTCAAAACCAAGTTCATCAATTA